>NZ_VMLS01000099.1:0-2598 GCF_013276805.1 Streptococcus sp. 1449 | reverse complement strand
TCAGGTGATTCAGGTGATTAAAAATAATAATAAAGAGGTGACCTAAATGGGGAAGAAAAAGATGATTTTTGCCAGCCTAGCCAGTGCGGTAGTTTTAGGGGCTAGTCTTACTAGCGTTCAGCAATTGGCTGTAAAAGCTGATGAATCAAATACTACTAACACTAGCAAAGCATCCGAAAAATCTAAACAGGATCTTGAAAAAGCGGAAGCAGCTAGAAAAGAAGCTGAAGCTAAAGTTGCTGAACTACAGAAAAAAGTAGAGGAAGCGAAAGCCAAAGCTGAAGAAGCTGCTAAGAAAGCAAAATCCGAAGCAGATGATGCTAAAGCTGCAGAAGAGGCAAAAGCAAAAGCTGAAAAAGCTAAACAGGCTGCTGCTGCTGAGCTAGCTGCTGCTAAAAAGGAAGAAGCTGATGCTAAAGAAGCAGTGATGAAGGCCTTGACAGAACTTGAAAAGGATGCCGAAGCTAAAATTAAGGCAGATGACAAGATTACTGACAAAGCAGCAGCTATTAAAAAAGCAAAAGAGAGAATCGGTAAAGAAGATTTACTGAAAGCAATTGAAAATGGTCAAATCAAGGCTAGTGATGTTGTGAAGGAATTGCCAACAAAGGAAGATGAAGAACGAGTTATTACTAGCAAAGATTCTTCTCTTCCTGAAGAGATAAAAGCTAAAATCAAAAAAGCCGAGGAGGCTGATGCCAAACGTCCACAATCCGAAAAACTGCAAGACAAGGCGGATCAATTGGGGGATGAAATTGACTCTCTAACCAAGCAAGCTAATAAGGCTAAAGCCGAAGCTGAGAAAAAAGCTGCAACTCTGGTAGAAGAGGAGAAAAAACTAGAAGAAGCGAAAACAGCTCATGAAGCGGCACAAGCTGAATTTGAAAAGGCTTTAGCAGTGGCTGAGTCTTATAAGGAAGATATTGATGCTCGTGTTGACGACTTCAATGACACTCTAAAAAAAGCAAAGGAAGCGAGAGACAAAGACCCAGAAGCGAAAGCGAAATATGACCTTGAAGATGCTTTGACGCAATTTGAGAAGGCTGCAGAAGATAAAATTAGGAAAGATAACAGTATTACTGATAAGGAAGCGGCTATTCAAGCAGCTAAAGCGGCAATCGGTAAGGAAGATTTACTAAAAGCAATTGAAAGTGGCGCTATAAAGGCTACCGATGTTTTGAAGGACTTGCCAACAAAGGAAGATGAAAGTACTTCAACTACTACCGGTAAACTGTACAGTAAAATGGAGAAACTTCCAGATGAAATAAAAACAAAAGTTATTCAAGCTAAAGAAGCAGACATGCAACGTTCAGAGTCAGAAAAACTGCAAGACAAGGCATATCAATTGGAAGATCAGATTGATTCTCTAACCAAGCAAGCCAATAAACTCAAAGCTGACCTTGATAAAAAAGCTAAAGAGCTTGAAGGAAAAGATGAATCTTCGTCAGAATATCAAAATGGGAAAGCTGAATTTGAAAAGAGTTATGAAGTTCTGGAATCTTATGCAGCAGAAATTAATTATCTTACTAAAGAATTCAACAATACTCTTGACGAGATAGAAAAGTCTAAGAGTTCAGAACAGAAAAAAGAAGATAAAGCCAAAGCTGAGCTTGAAGCAGCCTTGACAAAACTTGAAAAGGCTGCAGAAGATGAAATTAATGCTAACGACAAGATTACTGACAAAGCAGCAGCTATTCAAGCAGCTAAAGCGGCAATCGGTAAGGAAGATTTACTAGACGCAATTGAAAGTGGTGCTATCAAGGCTAGTGATGTTTTGGAAGACTTGCCAACAGAGAATGCTAAACCTGACTCTGAAAACAACGATAAGTTTTATAGTAAGGAACAGCTTCCTAGAGATATAAAAGCTAAAATTGAAAAAGCCCAAGCTGAAGATGATAAACGTCCAGAGTCAGAAAAACTGCAAGACAAGGCGGATCAATTGGGAGATGAAATTGACTCTCTAACCAAGCAAGCCAATAAAGCCAAAGCCGACCTTGAGCAAAAAGCTAAAGCTCTTGAGGAACAAAAAAGAAAACTCAAAGAAGCAGAGGCAGCTCGTGCAGCAGCAGAAGCTGAATTTAACCAGGCGGATGCCCTTGTTGAGTCTTACGCAGAAGATATTAATTCTCGTGTTGATGACTTCAATAAGACCCTTAAAGAAGTAGAGGAAGCAAAAGCTAAGGAACCAGCTAAAACGGAAGAAGAAACTCCAGCTCAACCCCAAGAAGAATCAGATCCTAGAATTGCGGAGTTAGAGCAAAAAGCAGCAGAGTCGAAGAAAACAGCTGACGATGCGACTGCTAAGGCTGAAAAAGAAAATAAAGAAGCAATAGCAGCTGAAAATTCAAAAGCCGAAGCTGACCAAGCTCAAACAGCTGCTGAAGCTGAACTAGAGAAGGCTAAAGCTGAGGCTGAAAAAGCAAAAGCAAAAGTTGAAGAGCTTGAAAAAGCAGAAAAAGCTGATCAGGAATCAGCAGAGCCAGCTAAGCCAGCAGCTCCAGAGGCAGAAGCTAAGCCAGCGGAAGAAACAATGCCAGCTAAGCCAACAGCTCCAGAGGCAGAAGCTAAGCCAGCGGAAGAAACAATGCCAGCTAAGCC
>NZ_VMLS01000098.1:0-643 GCF_013276805.1 Streptococcus sp. 1449 | reverse complement strand
CTTTTAAAAGTGTTTTGATTGTTTGGATTTCTTCTTTAGTTGATTTCATATTACTATTATATAATACTTTTTGATTTTAGTTTAGTATTAACATAATCGGCTTTTTCCTCATACCATTGATTAATAGCTGTCATAAATCCGTCATAGTTCCAAGCCAAGTTTTCTGCTAGTGAGAAATTTCCTGAAGACCAGGGGCTCCAAATGTCCTTACTAGACAAGCGTGTGTGATTAATGGTGATCGAAGCTTCTGCTGCACGAATGAAGGTTGTTTTTTCTAGTGCAGTTGACCATTTGATAGGAACATAGCTAGTAACTAGACCTTCGTCTGTTGTTTCTTTTCGAATGGCATTGATACGGTCTAAGATAGCCTGTTTATATGGCGTTAAGAAAGTCCCTTCAATCCCAACTAGAGTAGTACCAGAAGAAGTACTAGTGACCTAAGAGTTTAAGATATTGTAGGATTGACCATTGATTGCTTGAGTGGAAACCAGCCTATCATTAGTGGCTACTGATTGTGATGTAACAATTCCTACCCCAAGAAGTGATAGAGCTGAAATCGTTGCAAGTGTGAACTTTTTAGCTTTGGTGTCCATTTCGTGTCCCCTTATTTTTTATTATATAGTTATTTAGTTTTAAAAAAGCG
>NZ_VMLS01000097.1:0-7438 GCF_013276805.1 Streptococcus sp. 1449 | reverse complement strand
GCTATCTTGAAAAAGAAAGGAACAGATTTATTAAGGGAAGTCCCAACTATTTTTGAATGTTTGGAACGCTTTTTAAAAACTAAATGACTATAAAAAGAAATGCCACGCTATGAAGGCTCAAGCGATTGTCACAAGTCAAGGGAGAATTGTTTCTTTGGATATCGCTGTGAACTATTGTCATGATATGAAGTTGTTCAAAACGAGTCGCAGAAATATCGGACAAGCTGGTAAAATCTTGGCTGACAATGGTTATCAAGGACTCATGAAGCTATATCCTCTTTTGCAGGAAGTCTAATATTGTTATAAAATGATTTGAATTCCAAAATCACATTGTTCCGTCCGTATTTCATTTTACTGTATGTCTTCCTAAACTCCAAAGTTTCTGCGTCAAATTTCCTATTTTCACTGTAGTCTTTGACACTTCGAACGACAATTTGAATCATATATTCAAAAAAAATGAAAAATTTGTGCCAACAAGCCTAAATATTCTGAAAATTTGTTTGATTTTTAATGGATAATGTGATATAATGGTTGTCAATCTATAATTCACATAAACAGAGGAGTAGAAAATGAAAAAAAATCGTGTATTTGCTACAGCAGGTCTTGTTTTATTAGCAGCAGGTGTACTTGCAGCATGCAGTTCTTCAAAATCATCTGATTCATCAGCCCCTAAAGCTTATGGCTATGTTTATACAGCAGACCCAGAAACCTTGGACTACCTGATTTCAAGTAAAAATAGTACAACAGTAGTGACTTCAAATGGGATTGATGGTTTATTCACTAACGATAATTACGGTAATCTTGCTCCTGCAGTTGCAGAGGATTGGGAAGTCTCTAAGGATGGTTTGACCTACACTTATAAGATTCGTAAAGGGGTTAAATGGTTTACCTCTGATGGAGAAGAATATGCAGAGGTGACGGCTAAAGATTTCGTGAACGGTTTAAAACACGCAGCAGATAAAAAATCAGAAGCTATGTATTTAGCTGAAAATTCGGTTAAAGGCTTGGCAGATTATCTATCAGGAACTTCAACAGATTTTTCAACAGTTGGTGTCAAGGCGGTTGATGATTATACGTTACAATACACTTTGAACCAGCCTGAACCGTTCTGGAACTCTAAGTTGACCTATTCTATTTTCTGGCCTCTGAATGAAGAATTCGAAACATCAAAAGGAAGCGATTTTGCTAAACCAACAGATCCGACATCCTTGCTTTATAATGGTCCATTCTTGTTGAAAGGGTTGACTGCAAAATCTTCTGTAGAGTTTGTAAAAAATGAGCAATATTGGGATAAAGAAAATGTCCACCTAGATACTATCAATCTAGCTTACTATGATGGATCAGATCAGGAGTCGCTAGAGCGTAACTTCACTAGTGGAGCTTATAGTTATGCCCGTCTTTACCCTACCAGCTCCAACTATTCTAAGGTTGCAGAAGAATACAAGGACAATATCTATTACACACAATCAGGCTCTGGGATTGCTGGTCTGGGTGTGAATATTGATCGCCAAAGTTACAACTATACTTCTAAAACTACAGATTCAGAGAAAGTAGCTACTAAGAAGGCATTGCTTAACAAAGATTTCCGTCAAGCCTTGAATTTTGCTCTTGATCGCTCAGCTTACTCAGCTCAAATCAATGGTAAAGATGGAGCAGCTTTAGCAGTTCGTAATTTATTTGTAAAACCAGACTTTGTTTCAGCTGGTGAGAAGACCTTTGGTGATTTAGTCGCTGCTCAACTTCCTGCTTATGGAGATGAGTGGAAAGGTGTGAATTTAGCTGATGGGCAGGATGGTTTATTCAATGCTGACAAGGCCAAGGCAGAGTTTGCGAAAGCTAAGAAAGCTTTAGAAGCAGATGGCGTTCAGTTTCCTATTCATCTGGATGTTCCAGTAGACCAAGCAGCAAAAGGCTACATCGCCCGTATTCAGTCCTTTAAACAATCTGTAGAAACAGTTCTTGGTGTTGAAAATGTCGTTGTCGATATTCAACAAATGACAAGTGATGAATTCCTTAATATTACTTACTATGCTGCCAATGCTTCATCTGAGGATTGGGATGTATCAGGAGGAGTTTCATGGGGTCCAGACTATCAAGACCCATCTACTTACCTGGATATTTTAAAAACAACTAGCAGTGAAACTACAAAAACATATTTAGGATTTGATAATCCAAATAGCCCTTCAGTAGTTCAAGTTGGTTTGAAAGAATACGATAAATTAGTTGATGAAGCTGCCAGAGAGACAAGCGACTTGAATGTCCGTTATGAAAAATATGCAGCGGCTCAAGCATGGTTGACAGATAGTTCACTCTTTATTCCTGCTATGGCTTCTTCTGGTGCAGCACCAGTGCTTTCACGAATTGTTCCATTTACTGGAGCTTCTGCGCAAACAGGCTCTAAGGGGTCAGATGTTTACTTCAAATATTTGAAATTACAAGATAAAGTGGTGACTAAGGAAGAGTATGAAAAAGCTCGTGAAAAATGGTTGAAAGAAAAAGCTGAATCAAATGAGAAAGCTCAAAAAGAATTGGCAAGTCATGTGAAGTAAATAATTTCTAATAGAACTTTCTCTCCATGAGGAGAAGGTTCTTTTGGGATTTTTAAAGGAAATAATATGAAAAAATATATTTTTATGCGTGTTTTGCGGTCATTGGTTTCGATTTTCTTAGTAACGACTTTGACCTACACGATTATCTATACCTTGGTTCCTCGAAAATTGATTTTCAAGCAGGATCCTAACTATAATAAAATTGCGACAACGGCTGATAAACGTGATAACTATGAAAATACTGTGTTTGAGCGTATGGGCTACATTGAGTATTACGATACTAAAGAGTTGCAAGAAAAGGCAAGTAGCATGGATTCTTCTGTAACAGTAGAAGCAAATGCGACCAATAAAGCTATTTATGAAAAGTACATCAATCAATTAGGTCATGGTTGGACCTTGGGAGAATTTACTGAAAGTGGTCAATTCTATGCTAGTCGTGAAATCCCCATTTTTGAACGTGTTTTTCACTTCTATGCTAACTTGATTGACATTGACCATACAAATAAAATCCAAGACCCTGAAAATCCAGACTTGAAACGTTACCTTCGTTTCGAAAATGATCCAGCTATCGGATGGTCATTGGTCGGTTCAGGAACTAAACATAAATATCTCTTGTACTTTAACAGTCAGTTCCCATTTGTGCATCAAAATTTTGTGAACATCAATTTAGGTGACTCTTACCCAACCTATGCTAATACACCAGTTCTTCAGGTTATTACTCAAGGTCAAGGACAAACCAAAACTGCCCAAGTTCAGTTCCCAACAGGTAAGAAAACGTCTTCTGTAAATATTTACTCAAGAACCTACAAGTCACCTAGTCAGGCTGACTCTCGTGAAGTAGCTAGCTATGGGAAAGATGATCCTTATACAGCGACTGAAAGTAATTACCAATATCCATCTATGATTGTCAGCTCTGCTATTACTGGTTTGATTGGTTTGGTGATTTCTTATGCGATTGCAGTGCCACTTGGTTCAGCCATGGCTCGTTTCAAGAACACTTGGATTGATAGCTTCTCAACAGGGGCTTTGACCTT
This sequence comes from Streptococcus sp. 1449, assembly GCF_013276805.1. Classification (NCBI taxonomy): domain Bacteria; kingdom Bacillati; phylum Bacillota; class Bacilli; order Lactobacillales; family Streptococcaceae; genus Streptococcus; species Streptococcus sp. 1449. The sequence goes on along the minus strand of NZ_VMLS01000097.1, from coordinate 3,855 downwards.
CTTGCTTGCTCTTCCAACCATTGCCTTGGTTTACATCGTTCGATTGATTGGATCATCTATTGGTCTTCCAGATTCGTTCCCTATCTTGGGAGCTGGAGATTGGCGTTCTTACGTTTTACCAGCAGTCATCCTTGGTTTGTTGGGTGCTCCTGGTACAGCTATTTGGATTCGTCGTTACATGATTGACTTGCAATCTCAAGACTTTGTTCGTTTCGCTCGTGCAAAAGGTTTGTCTGAAAAAGAAATTTCAAACAAACACATCTTTAAAAATGCCATGGTTCCGCTGGTTTCAGGAATTCCTGGTGCTATTATTGGGGTTATCGGTGGTGCAACCCTTACTGAAACAGTCTTCGCCTTCCCAGGTATGGGTAAAATGTTGATTGACTCTGTAAAAGCATCTAATAACTCTATGGTCGTTGGTCTTGTCTTCATCTTTACATGTATTTCTATCTTCTCACGTCTTTTGGGAGATATTTGGATGACTATTATTGACCCACGTATTAAATTGACTGAGAAAGGAGGCAAATAATGTCTACAATCGATAAAGAAAAATTTCAGTTTATAAAACGTGACGATTTTGCCTCTGAAACTATTGATGCGCCAGCATATTCTTACTGGAAATCAGTGTTTAGACAATTTATGAAGAAAAAATCAACTGTAGTCATGTTGGGAATCTTGGTAGCCATCATTTTGATGAGTTTCATCTACCCAATGTTTTCTAAGTTTGATTTCAATGATGTCAGCAAGGTAAACGACTTTAGTGCTCGTTATATCAAGCCAAATGCTGAGCATTGGTTCGGTACAGACAGTAACGGTAAATCACTCTTTGACGGTGTCTGGTTTGGAGCTCGTAACTCTATCCTTATTTCTGTGATTGCGACAGTGATTAACTTGGTTATCGGTGTTTTTGTCGGTGGTATTTGGGGAATTTCAAAATCAGTTGACCGTGTTATGATGGAAGTTTATAACGTCATCTCAAACATCCCATCTCTTTTGATTGTCATTGTCTTGACTTACTCAATCGGAGCTGGATTCTGGAATCTGATTTTTGCTATGAGTGTGACGACATGGATTGGGATTGCCTTCATGATCCGTGTGCAAATCTTGCGTTATCGTGATTTGGAATACAACTTGGCGTCACGTACTTTGGGAACACCAACCTTGAAGATTGTTGCCAAAAACATTATGCCACAATTGGTATCTGTTATTGTGACAACGATGACTCAAATGCTTCCAAGCTTTATCTCATACGAAGCCTTCTTGTCTTTCTTCGGTCTTGGATTGCCGATTACAGTGCCAAGTTTGGGTCGTTTGATTTCGGATTATTCACAAAACGTAACAACCAATGCTTACTTGTTCTGGATTCCATTGACAACTCTTGTCTTGGTATCCTTGTCCCTTTTCGTAGTTGGTCAAAACTTAGCGGATGCTAGTGATCCACGTACACATAGATAGGAGTAGAAATGACAAAAGAAAAAAATGTAATTTTGACTGCTCGCGATATTGTCGTGGAATTTGACGTTCGTGACAAAGTATTGACAGCCATTCGCGGCGTTTCCCTTGAACTAGTTGAAGGAGAAGTATTAGCCTTGGTAGGTGAGTCAGGATCAGGTAAATCTGTTTTGACAAAGACCTTCACAGGTATGCTCGAAGAAAATGGTCGCATTGCCCAAGGTAGTATTGACTACCGTGGTCAGGATTTGACAGCCTTATCTTCTCACAAGGATTGGGAACAAATTCGTGGTGCTAAGATTGCGACTATCTTCCAGGATCCAATGACTAGTTTGGACCCCATTAAAACAATTGGTAGCCAGATTACAGAAGTTATTGTAAAACACCAAGGAAAAACAGCCAAGGAAGCAAAAGAATTGGCCATTGACTACATGAATAAGGTTGGGATTCCAGATGCAGATAGACGTTTTGATGAATACCCATTCCAATATTCTGGAGGAATGCGTCAACGTATCGTTATTGCGATTGCCCTTGCCTGCCGACCTGATGTCTTGATCTGTGATGAGCCAACAACTGCCTTGGATGTAACCATTCAAGCTCAGATTATTGATTTGCTAAAATCTTTACAAAACGAGTATCATTTCACAACAATCTTTATCACTCACGACCTTGGTGTGGTAGCAAGTATTGCGGATAAGGTAGCGGTTATGTATGCAGGAGAAATCGTTGAGTATGGAACTGTTGAGGAAGTCTTCTATGACGCTTGCCATCCATATACATGGAGTCTCTTGTCTAGCTTGCCTCAGCTTGCTGATGATAAAGGGGATCTTTACTCAATCCCAGGAACACCTCCGTCACTTTATACTGACTTGAAAGGGGATGCCTTTGCCTTGCGTTCTGACTATGCAATGCAGATTGACTTCGAACAAAAAGCTCCTCAATTCTCAGTATCAGAGACACATTGGGCTAAAACTTGGCTTCTTCATGAGGATGCTCCAAAAGTAGAAAAACCAGCTGTGATTGCAAATCTCCATGATAAGATCCGTGAAAAAATGGGATTTGCCCATCTGGCTGACTAGGAGGAAGGAAATGTCTGAAAAATTAGTAGAAATTAAAGATTTAGAAATTTCCTTCGGTGAAGGAAGTAAGAAGTTTGTCGCGGTTAAAAATGCTAACTTCTTTATCAACAAGGGAGAAACGTTCTCGCTTGTTGGTGAGTCAGGTAGTGGGAAAACAACTATTGGTCGTGCTATCATCGGTCTCAATGATACAAGTAATGGAGATATCATTTTTGAGGGTCAAAAGATTAATGGTAAGAAATCGCGTGAACAAGCTGCGGAATTGATTCGTCGTATCCAGATGATTTTCCAAGACCCTGCGGCAAGTTTGAATGAACGTGCGACTGTTGATTATATTATTTCTGAAGGTCTTTACAATCACCATTTGTTTAAGGATGAAGCAGAGCGTGAAGAGAAAGTTCAAAATATTATCCGTGAAGTGGGTCTGCTTGCTGAGCATTTGACTCGTTACCCTCATGAGTTTTCAGGTGGTCAACGTCAACGTATCGGTATTGCCCGTGCCTTGGTCATGCAACCAGACTTTGTTATTGCGGATGAACCAATTTCAGCCTTGGACGTTTCTGTGCGAGCCCAAGTCTTGAACTTGCTCAAAAAATTCCAAAAAGAACTTGGCTTGACCTATCTCTTTATCGCCCATGACTTGTCGGTTGTTCGTTTTATTTCAGATCGTATCGCAGTTATTTACAAGGGTGTTATTGTAGAGGTTGCAGAGACAGAAGAATTGTTTAACAATCCAATTCACCCATATACTCAAGCCTTGCTTTCAGCGGTACCAATTCCAGACCCAATCTTGGAACGTAAGAAGGTCTTGAAGGTTTACGACCCAAGTCAACACGACTATGAGACTGATAAACCATCCATGGTTGAAATCCGTCCAGGTCACTATATTTGGGCGAACCAAGCCGAATTGGCACGTTATCAAAAAGGACTAAACTAGTAATGGTTTTATAATTTCCATGTCAATTTTTAGGCTCTTTGTCAACTGTAGTGGGTTGAAGTCAGCTAAGCTCGAGAAAGGACAAATTTCGTCCTTTCTTTTTTGATGTTCAGAGCGATAAAAATCCGTTTTTTGAAGTTTTCAAAGTTCCGAAAACCAAAGGCATTGCGCTTGATAAGTTTGATGAGATTATTGGTTGCTTCCAATTTGGCGTTAGAATAGTGTAGTTGAAGGGCGTTGACAATCTTTTCTTTATCCTTGAGGAAGGTTTTAAAAACAGTCTGAAAAAGAGGATGAACCTGCTTTAGATTGTCCTCAATGAGTCCGAAAAATTTGTCAGGCTCTTTATTCTGGAGGGTAAACACGATGTACCACTAGAGATTCTTG
>NZ_VMLS01000096.1:0-962 GCF_013276805.1 Streptococcus sp. 1449 | reverse complement strand
TTGTTTTAAGATGAGTTTTAAAGCCTGATTGACCGCCTCAGCACTTTTATTTGGAATCAATCGGATAATTTGATGCCTAGTCCTTCGATCAGTTAAGACCAGTAAACAATAATTTTTCACCCTTGTAAGCAGAACCGTATCAATCTCATAATGCCCATTCTCCAATCGCAGATTGATAGCTTCAGGACGCTGTTCGATAGATTGACCAGGGGGTTTAAAATTGGTGCTAGCTTGTTTCTTAAGCGCTTTTCCTTTTCTAGGATAGAGCAGATCCTGTTTTGACCATCCTAATTTTCCATGATGGATCCAGTAGTAGATGGTAGAAATTCCCACGTTAACGCCCTTAGCCTTGACCATCATTTCAGGCGAAAATTTTTGGTTATGATAGTGGAGAATCTTTTCCTTTAGTTCCTTGGTCAATCTTGATTTCTTGACCGAGCGCTTGCGATTATTTTCATAAGACTGTTGAGCATAGTCAGCAGAATAAACCTCTTTAAAGCGTCCTTTTCCAAGACATTGTCGGACTGTCCCACGCTTGATTTCAGTATGGATAGTTTGAGGAGCTTTTCCAAGTAAAGAGGCGATTTCTCTATTTGATTTCCCTTCCTTTTTCCATCGTTCGATTAAGCGACGGCTATCGATTGTCAAATGTTTGGCTTTTGTAGTATAATGGTTTTGCATCTCTGTGCCTTTCTTGTGTTTGTGATTGAACAACAAGTATAACACAGAGGTGTTTTCTTATGCCTAGAAGAGCTTTCATTTGACAAGAGGAACCCTTGAAGCAGTTTTGTCAGCCTAACAGCATCAAGCCTCTTATCAAATGAAATCGAGTACTAGCTATAAGCTAGTTAAACCATCTAATTTTTAGGAGGGCTGGATGGCTAACTTCATTATAGAACTTTCAAAAAAATTAATTAAAAAAATTAATTAAAAAAATTAATTAAAAAAAGTTTAAAAAAGTA
>NZ_VMLS01000095.1:0-960 GCF_013276805.1 Streptococcus sp. 1449 | reverse complement strand
CGTGATGGACAGAATCAGTTCTTGTTTTAAGATGAGTTTTAAAGCCTGATTGACCGCCTCAGCACTTTTATTTGGAATCAATCGGATAATTTGATGCCTAGTTCTTCGATCAGTTAAGACCAGTAAACAATAATTTTTCACCCTTGTAAGCAGAACCGTATCAATCTCATAATGCCCATTCTCCAATCGCAGATTGATAGCTTCAGAACGCTGTTCGATAGATTGACCAGGGGGTTTAAAATTGGTGCTAGCTTGTTTCTTAACAGATTTTCCTTTTCTAGGATAGAGCAGATCCTGTTTTGACAATCCTAATTTTCCATGATGGATCCAGTAGTAGATGGTAGAAATTCCCACGTTAACGCCCTTAGCCTTGACCATCATTTCAGGCGAAAATTTTTGGTTATGATAGTGGAGAATCTTTTCCTTTAGTTCCTTGTTCAATCTTGATTTCTTGACCGAGCGCTTGCGATTATTTTCATAAGACTGTTGAGCATAGTCGGCAGAATAAACCTCTTTAAAGCGCCCTTTTCCAAGACATTGTCGGACTGTCCCACGCTTGACTTCATTGTGAATGGTTTGAGGAGCTTTTCCAAGTAAAGAGGCGATTTCTCTATTTGATTTCCCTTCCTTTTTCCATCGTTCGATTAAACGACGGCTATCGATTGTCAAATGTTTGGCTTTTGTAGTATAATGGTTTTGCATCTCTGTGCCTTTCTTGTGTTTGTGATTGAACAACAAGTATAACACAGAGGTGTTTTCTTATGCCTAGAAGAGCTTTCATTTGACAAGAGGAACCCTTGAAGCAGTTTTGTCAGCTAAACCAAGGCTAATCTTAGCCTTGGCTTGTCAGTCTAACAGCATCAAGCCTCTTATCAAATGAAATCGAGTACTAGCTATCAGCTAGTTAAAACATCTAATTTTTAGGAGAGCTGGGTGGCTAACTTCATTATAGAACTTTCA
>NZ_VMLS01000093.1:0-30126 GCF_013276805.1 Streptococcus sp. 1449 | reverse complement strand
CCATCTGATTTCAAGTAATACCAGGCTTGATAAGAAGAGTCATAAACCCACTCACCTTGTGCCATTTTACCGTTTGACTTAAGGTAGTAAGCTCCTTGCCATGCATCCTTTGCATAAGATCCATCTGATTTCAAGTAATACCAAGCTTGATAGGAAGAATCATAAATCCATTCGCTCTGGGCCATTTTCCCGTCTGCTTTCAGGTAATAGCTTCCCTGCCAAGCATTTTTCACTGGATTTCCATTTCCATCAAAGTAGTACCAAGCGCCGTCCTGCTTAACCCAACCACTTGTTGTTGATGAACTTGTATCAGTTTGAGTTGTAGTCTCTTGTTTTGCTTTAAAGGCGCCCTTAGGGGCATTTTCCAATTCGCAAGCCACACCGTCATGATCGCGGTCTAACTTGGCAGAATACCCAGGTTCTCCCTCGTGAATATCTGCGTATCCATTCGCCCAAGCTTCCTTACAACTCGAAAAATGAATGTTTTCCTCTGCTAACACAGGTTGTGAAAACAAGGCTAAAACTGGCAAGGTAGCCAGACTCATTTTTAAAAATAGACGTTTATTCATTTCTTTCTCCTATAATTATGATATCGATTTCAATATTATTTTATCAAACTTATTTCAGCAATTCAAGGAAACTTCTGGTATTTTCTACAAACTCCTTTGGTTTTTCCTTATTCAAGACATGAGGGCCGTCTGGGATAATCTGAAATTGGGATTCTGATATTAGTTTATGAAGACTTCTCATAAAACTAAGATTCGGTTTATCTTTGCTTCCACAAATTAGTAAGGTTAGATAGGGGCAAATCCCTGCTATATCCGTTAAATCAAGTGTCTTCAACTCCTCAGAAACTCCGACCATAAAAGTCTTGTCTGCCCCCTGTTTTTCAAATACTTTTTTGGGAAGTAGTTTAAAAATCAGCAACTGAATATAAAATAGGATATTACCGGACAATTTAAGTGGGCATCCTGATAGAACCAAAGCTCGAAGATTTGGTAAATCGTAACTGGAAAGTTCTAGTGCCAGGGCAGCACCTAAGGACAATCCAATCAAAACAAAAGGTTCTGTCTCTTGAGCTAGTTGCTGATAAACTCGCTCCTTGGCTTGTTGATAGTTGCTAACTCCAGAAGGAAATAACTCGATATCCTCAGAAGGATAATCTGTCAGTAGATTCCGAACTTCTTTCCAAGACTCTGCTGACTGCCCTAAACCGTGTAAAAATACCAGTTTCATCTAGTTCTCCTCTAGGCTTAATTCATACAAGCCTCTCACTGCATTACAGCCGTAAATAGCTTCTGCTTGGGCTAAATCTGCCAAGGTCAAGACTTTCTCTTCTACCTGTCCTGTTTCCAGCAAATGCTGACGGTAAATTCCTGGCAAGATTCCAAGTCGGATAGGCGGTGTGTAGAGTTTCCCAGCAATTTTCAAAACCAGATTTCCGATAGAGGTTTCCAATAGCTCTCCAGCTGCATTATGGTAAATAATTTCCTGCTTCCTTAGGCCCAAGTGAGGTCGGTGGCTTGTTTTGAAGTAGGTAAATGCTTGTTGCAAATTGGCTTCCTGAAGACAGAGTTGGGCATAGCAGAAGGTTCGACTGAGAGGTGTTAATACTTGACGATTGACTTCTATCTCTCCAGACTTGCTAAGGCTAATTCGCAAGCGGTAATCTTGATTAACATCACAATCCTGACACTCTTCCTTTATCTTTTGTTTCAAGTCTTCTGCATCAAAAGGAGAAGCAAAATAGCGACTAGCTTTTCTCAGCCTTTCCAGATGTTGTGCTTCAAACAGCAGGTTCTTCTGGCTGATTTTCCCAGTCGTAATCAGCTGAAAACGAGCTTGTTTACGATAGAGAACAGCTGCCTTTTGATGAACTTCACGGTATTCAGATTCCCAGGTGCTATCCCATGTAATACCTCCGCCAACTCCATAGATAGCTTTCCCTTGATGCAGTTGAATGGTCCGAATGGCAACATTGAAAATCCGTCGTCCATTTGGAAGCAAGAGACCAATCGTTCCGCAGTAAACTCCACGCGGTTGCGGCTCCAAGTTCTTGATGATTTCCATAGTCGCAATTTTCGGTGCTCCCGTTATAGAACCACAAGGAAAGAGAGAACGGAAGATTTCAACAAGGTTCACATCCTCTCGCAACTGACTCTTGATGGTCGAAGTCATCTGCCAAACCGTTGAATACTGCTCTACCTGACACAGACGCTCCACGTGCTCGCTCCCCACTTCAGAAATACGGTTCATATCATTGCGCAAGAGGTCCACAATCATCATATTTTCAGAGCGATTTTTAGGATCCTGTTCCAACCAACTGGCCTGCTCCAAGTCTTCTTTGTCAGTCATGCCACGCTGAGTCGTCCCCTTCATTGGTCGTGTTGTCAATTCGCGGTCATTTTGCTCAAAAAAGAGCTCTGGGCTCATGGAAATTACTGCCATCTCGTCATGTTCAACATAGGCATTGTAGCCCGCCTCCTGCTCTACCACCATACGATTGTAGATGGCAAAAGGATTGGCACTTAACTTTTGCTTGAGTTGGACGGTGTAGTTGACCTGATAGGTGTCTCCCTGACGCAAATGATGGTGAATTTGGGCAATTGCCTTTTCATAGTCTGCTGCAGACGTCACTTCCTGCCAATTTGAGGGCAAATCAATATCCTCATAAGTCAGAGGAATAGGGGAAGTTTCTACGCTATCATGAACAGTAAAGTAAAGCAGGTACTCTCCCAGTAGGGGATCCTTGTGAACTGCTAATTTTTCCTCAAAAGCAGGTGCAGCCTCGTAGCTGACATAGCCCACCACATAATAACCTTGCTCTTGGTAGCTTTCCACTTGTGCCAGCAAATCTGCCACTTCTTCTACATTTCTCGTTTTCAACTCTTTAATAGGCTGGGTAAAGATGTATCTCTCCCCCAAAGCCCTAAAATCAATCACTGTTTTTCTATGCATACCTTAAGTATAGCATAAAAAGGCAGATACAGACAAAAGCTGATCTACCTTTTTATTGTTTTCTTACTATTGATTATGCTTTAGTGAATAAATCACCAGCAAATCCATCTGATTTCTGCAAGAGTTGTTTGTAAACTTTCCATTTAAGATCCACAGTATTCTTGAAATCATTACCTTGAAGGTCTTTTTCGACCGCGGCATCAAATAAGGTCTGAAGTTGTGCGTAAGTTGAAATCTTTTGACCATCGATTTCAATTTCAACAAAACCTCTTTGGGCTTTTTCGTGTACTTCATGATACCATGCTTTCTTCCATGCTTCTAAGCTTTGGAATTTGCCGTTAGAAACTTTATTAATAATAAAGTCATCACCAAGACCTACATTACCTGCTGCTTTAGATTCTTGTTTGTATTTGTTTGATGCATAACCTAAGAATCCGTCTAAATAACCGAAGTAACCCCACATACGGAAGGTATTATGTTTGAATGAGATTGAACCAACCGCACTCTTACTTGTATTACCACCATAAATACCTGTCATCATATTTACTACAGTATAAGCAGAATCAAATCCTTCAGTACGGTAATGACCATTTCCTGGTAATCCATGTTTCGTTGCAAAGTTTCCATCAACCAGTTGATCAATACTTGTCAGCTTCGTATTCTTTTCGTCATCATTCAAATCACGAACTAAATCCCATTGATGTGGTTCACCAACTAAGCCATTGCGATCCGCTTTTTCACGATATTTCTTATCAATCTTCTTGAACCACTTATCATTTGTTCCAGTATTTTTCTTGATGACAGACTCAGCTTCTAAGTAATCAAGCATCATCATGGATTCATTGTAATTCTTCATGTAGTGATCGATTTTCTCACGACTATTTAACACATTCGGATTATAGTTGTAAATTTGATTTCCATCATTTTTACGTTCGTAAGCCATGTTTAATCCTAAGGCACCATATTCTCCATTTGGATTTGAAACTGATGGTGATTGTAACATACCTTGAGCAAAGGCTTCAACGTCTGTTCCTTCACGGTGACGCCATGTTCCTAAGTAGGCCATACGGTCATTAATGTGTGTAGTTTCATGAGTGAATGCAGAAGTACCGAAATCACTGATCATACTAGATATGATATAATACACAGCTTCTGAGTTTTGTGGATTAGTAAAGATATAAGCATATGCACCCGTACCATTATATCCATGCCATTTACCTGTAGGTCCATAGAACTCACGAACCGGAGCATAGTCACCATTTTTATGGTGACCCATGCGATCTGACCAACCATATCCCCAAACATCTTGACTATCCCAGATTGCTGATGGAACCATATTTTCAGATTTGAGCAATCTATCACGTACATTGTCAGCAGCAAGTCTAGACCAGAAGTCTAAGTAATTGATTTGCTCTTGCGCACGTAAATCAATTTGTTTTTTGAACTCTTCACGTTCTGCTTCTGTGTTCTTATTATATTTCTCAAACGAACTAAACGCTAATGTGTTATACGTAGAAATCAAGAACATATGAGCTTTCTTCGTGGTCAATAATGGTAAGATGTATTTACTATGCTCACCATTATTAATGTTTTCATACAAACGATATTTTTTGCCAGCAAATAATGGATTTGAAGATTGTTTTTCAACAATATAGTTGGTATTCGATACAGCTTTTTTATACCAAGTATTGATGTCAGTTTCTTCTGTGAATAAACGCATATTATAGTTTAAGAAACCGTTTAACTCACCGATACCAATCGTTCCACCAATTACTTCACGATAAGCTTCTAACGTTCTGTTACCTTTAATATTGTGTTCTCTTGAACCAACTCTAATCAAGAAGTCCAAGACACTAACATTCTTACCATAGAAGTCCGGTTTGAACATCATAATATCCTTCATAGACTTTTCATCATATTTGAATCCATAGTAGCGATTTAGATAAGTAAGACCCATCATAATCTTAGCTTTATTATCTTCTACTTTTTTAAGAAGAGCTTTCATAGCAGCATCGTCTCTATTTAACTGATGATCTTCATTTTCCACTAAAGCTTTAACAAGTTTATCAAGATTTCCTCGAACCTCTTCAAAACTTTCTTCAAGGAACAGATTTTTAATGTAATTATTCTTATGATTCTCACTGTTTTCCTCAGCTCTATTACGTTTATCCATAATATCTCTTACTTCAGGAGAAATTAGATCAAATGATGACAATTTAGCTTTAATATCACTAATTAACTGAGTTCTATCTTTATCAACCATATTTGGTGTGTAGACAATATCATCTAATCCAGAAATACTATATTCACGAACTTGTGCTACTTTAGAATCCTTAGATGTAACGCCCATTTCTTCTTTTGTACTATCCGCGTAGTGAATCATAATCTTATCAACATCAGATAAATCAGTTACAAATCGACCGTCTTTCATACCTGTAACAGATAATACTTCTTTAGTTAATAGGTTTGATCCCGTTGGAATCTTATTACCTTGGTTAACGATCCACTCTTTATTGTAGAACGGTTGAAGTTTTTCGATATTACGGTAGGCAAGTTCACGAGATGCATCATAATCTTGAGTATCTTTGTAAGTATCAGCTTTTGGTTTCACCTGGTTCAATTTATTTGTTACAGGATCATTAATCGTATACTCATGAGCAGTAATACCCATATTAGCAAATTTTGCTAGAGCATCTGTTTCTGAAATACCTTTAATTTGCTTAGATTTATTATATGAAGATAAACCTGTTGCAACATCTTTTACATAGAAGTTATTCTTGAAGTTATCAAATCCAAAGTATGAATCCCCTGTATCTACTGAGCTTGCTCCGTACATGATTTCACCATTGGTTACTTTCATCATACTTACGTTATTTTCTACCCAACCCCAGTCATAGTTTTCATGAATCAAACCACCACTTTGACCATGGTTTTTAAGAGTCATCGTACCTTTAATAAATGAATTCTTCAATCGACCACGTTGCTTGAAGTCATATGGATTTCCACCATGGTTAACCTTAGCGACAAGTCCACCAACCTTAGAATTATTAGCGACAATATTTCCATCGAAATAAACGCTATCCGTATTACTTCTCCAGCTTTCACTGACAAGTCCACCAGACCACCAGCCTTTATTGCCGACACTTGTAATATTTCCAACGAAGGCAACATTACGCATATCTGCTTCATCCAGTTTGTTAACCATACCTGTAACGTCATTGTTTCCTACTACATTACCGGTTACTTTAATATTTTCAATGGTTGATTTTTTGAACATCTCACCAAGGGGAGCCACTTTATTTTCTCCTGACAAGTTAATATTAACATTACCAAGATTAATATCATGCACATGCGCATTTTCAACTCTAGCAAATAGTGGACGTTCAAGGTTATGAATTGTAAATCTACCGCCATCATTACTTAGTAATTTACCTTTGAATGTTGAAGTTACGTAAGATTTACCATTCCCTTTTACATTTGCTGCATTCAAGTCTGCCCCAAGTTTAAACTCACCCGTTGGGTTAGCTTGCATATCTTTTACAAGCTCATTGAAGTTGTAGTAAACATTACCTTCTTTTGCTTTTTGTTTTTCAAAGTAATGAACATACTCTTCGCTAAGTGTGTTATCAGCATTACGTTGAACTAAGTCTGGTGCTTTGGCAGTAACTTTGTATAATGTTTTTCCATCTTTAACTACTTCTTCAACTTTATCAACAGAAAGTCTTGTCACTTTGTTATCGTGAGTTGTAACTCGTAGATAAAGTGGAGCAACATTCGTTGGTTTTTCTGAAAGTAAACTTGAGTCAGTTTCAACACCTTCATCGTCAACACTTATTAGACTTGTTTCTTTAATATTTTTAATTTCAACTTTTTTAAGATCTAATTGAATTGGTTGATCTTCTAATGTTTCAGTTTCTTCTTGACCATTACCTCTATCATAAACCATAGTAGTAGATAGAGTATACTCTTTGAAGTATTCTACATTGTCTAATAACGCATTTAGATTATTTTCTGTTAGATTCACAGTCTTAACAACTTGTCCATCTTTTTTCAGGGTAGCTGTGATTGATTTGATTTTAGCTTTAGTAGGATTTTCTAGAGAATACTTAGCAACTACTTCTTTATCTAATACTTTCTTATCAGTATTTACAAATGTTAATACTGGTTTTGCAGATAATGGAACTAAGTTTTTGATAGCTTCTTCTAATCTTCTAGTAGCTTCATCTACTTTACTTTGAGTAGCAGTTTTATCTGTATTTACAGATTTTGCTGCTGTAAGAGTGTCTTCTAAAGATTTCCATGTTTGAGTAGTGTATTCTTCTTTACGTTTGCTGTTAGCTGTGTTAATAGCCGTTTGTAATGCAGTTTTATCTACAGCAAGAGCTTTAATAGCGTCTTGAAGAGCTTGAGTAGTCGCATCTATTTTACTTTGTTTAGGAAGTGGAGTAGTTTGGTTGTTGATTTCTTTAGCTTTTATTTCAGCTTTTTTAAATTCATTCCAAGTATTAGGGCTATAGTCAGCTTCTCGTTTAATTTCTGCATCTTTTATTTGTTCTTGTAATTTTGTTTTATCAACAGTAAGAGCATCGATAGCAGATTTCAGTTTTTTAGCAGCATCATCGATTTGAGCCTGAGTAGCAGTAGCGTTATCTTCTACAGCTTGAGCGGCATTTTTTGCCTCTTCTAGAGCGCTCCAAGATACAGTACTGTAGTCAGTAGCAGTCTTAGACTGAGCATCAGCAAGTTGTTTTTCAAGTTCAGTCTTATCTGTAGTTAAATCAGTGATAGCCGCTTTCAGTTTTTTAGCAGCTTCGTCGATTTGAGCTTGAGTAGCCTTATTGTTGTCTTTTACAGTTTGAGCGACATTTTTCGATTCTTCTAGAGCATTCCAAGATGTAGTGCTGTAGTCCGCTGCAGTTTTAGACTTAACATCAGCAAGTTGTTTTTCAAGTTCAGTCTTATCTGTATTTAAACCAGCGATAGCAGCTTTCAGTTTTTCGTCAATGTGATTTACTTCGCTTTGTTTTGTTGCTGGGTTGCTTGTAACTTTTTCAGCTTCAGCTAGTACAGTTTGAAGATTTGCCCAAGTTGCATCGCTGTAGTGTTCTTTAGTTTTTGATTTCGCATCAGAGATAGTTTTGTTTAAGTCTGTTTTATCAACGCTTAGAGCGTCAATAGCAGCTTTAAGTTTTTTAGTAGCTTCGTCGATTTGAGCTTGAGTAGAGGTAGCCTTATCTTTTACAGTTTGAGCGGCATTTTTCGATTCTTCTAGAGTGTTCCAAGATGTAGTACTGTGGTCAGCTTGAGTTTTTTCGTTTACAAGATTCAGTTGTTTTTCAAGTTCAGTCTTATCTGTATTTAATCCAGCAATAGCGGATTTAAGTTTTTCGTCAATGTGATTAACTTCGCTTTGTTTTGCTTCTGGTTTGCTTGTAACTTTTTTCGCTTCGGCTAATACATTTTGAAGGTTTGTCCAAGATGCATCACTGTAGTGCTCTTTAGTTTTTGATTTCGCATCTTCGATAGTTTTGTTTAAGTCTGTTTTATCAACAGTAAGAGCGTCGATAGCATCTTTAAGTTTAGCTGTCTCGCTATCTACTTCAGGTTGTTTTACAGAGTCAGAAGCATATACACCTTTTGCAGCTTCTAAAACAGATCCAAGAGCATTGTAACTTGCTGTAGAATAATCAGTAGGAGAAACTGAACTAGCTTTATCAATTTGATTCTTTAACTCACTTTTATCAACTGGTTCTTTAGTACCAACACCCTTTATTTCATCTACTGGATTGGTTGTTATTGTATCCTCTAGTACTTTACTGGACTGTCTACCATCAGTAGTAGTGACTTCAGTTAAAATAGTGCGTTCGCCAGCAACACCTTCTCGAATAACCCTTGTTTTTCCCTTAGCGAGGTTCTCATCATCTTGCTCAACTGTCTTAAAAGGCACAGGCTCTTTAGTTACTATAACTTCAGACTTAACCTCTATTACATTTAACACACCTTCTTCAGGAGTTGTTTTATGTTCTACTGCTGGCTGTTCTACTTTTGTTTCTTCATTCTGATGTTCTGCTGGTTGAGCAGCTGGTGAAGTTTCTGTTGGTTGACTTTCTGGTTCAACTTGAGCTTCTACTAGTTGTTCTTCTTGTTTCGGTATTTCTTCCGCAGTCTTCTCTTCTTTAGAAGCTTCTGGTTGCTTTTCTGGCGCGACTGGTGCCTTTTCGCCTTCACTTGGCGCGACTGGTTCACCTGCTTGTTCAACTTTTGGTTCCTCAGCTGGTTCCGTTTGTTTTTCTACAGCAGGCGTTTCCACTTTTAGTTCTTCAACAGGTTGATTAGAAGCCTCATCTCTTGTTTCTACTACTTCTGGCTGTGCATCTTCTTGTTTCGGTGTCTCTTCCGATACCTTATCCTCTTTAGGATCTTCTGGTTGTGATGATTCTTTTGGTATCCTTGGCTGCTCCGGTTGTGTAGGTTGCACGGGTTGTTCTGGGACTTTTGGTTGTTCTACTGGAGTTGCAACTTTTGATTCCTCAGCTGGTTTGTCTGATGGTTGACTTTCCGATTTGACTGGTGCTGGTTCTGCTGAATCTTCTTTCCCCTCTTCTACTTTAGGAAGGGTTTCGTCAGTAGGTTTTACCTCCGATTTAGGTTCTTGTTCTTCCTTTGGATTTTCTTCTGTTTTAGGAGCTTCCTCTGTCTCTACTGCTCGGTTTTCTGGCTTATCTTGCTCCTGATTTGTTGTTACTTGGGGATTCTCAACTTCGACCACAGTTACCTCTTCAGGTTTAGCTGAGTCTTCTTCTAGAACAGTGTCCAAGCCAAGCGTTTTGAGGATGTCACCTGATAGATAACCAACATAACGATAACCCTCCATTTCAACAACACCCTCTCGACTAGCCGGTGCTAGAGTAGCAACTGGATCTACAGCTCCTGCACTAGGAAGGACTACCAATCCCATAGCTCCAACTAGAAAGACGCTGGCAATTTTCTTTCTCTTGTAGATTAAAAGCAAGCTCCCAACAGTCAGCAAACCAAAAGCTGTCAAAACAGATGCTTCTGTCCCTGTTTGTGGCAGCTGATTTTTTTGATACACCAAACCATAAACAAGTTCATTTCCATCAGGCTTTCCTGTCTGGATTAAATCTTTAGCTTCTTGTGAAATAACCTCTTTATCTACATAGTGATAGGTGGCTGCGTCCACTACAGAAGAAGCCATCAAAAGGCTTCCAAGAAATACAGAACCTACAACTCCCTTAATCTTACGAATTGAAAAACGGTCTTTTTTAAACACTTTCATCTCCTTTATTTATTCTCACGACTTTCTGATAGAATCTTGCGGATAGTGCGCACGCGCACCTCCGATTAATTTTGGACGACTAGCCAGCGCCGTTACATGGGCATGACCAATCTCTCTCAAAAGAGGGCGAATCGGAACCTGAACATGCTTGACATGCATACCAATTGCAGTATCTCCGATATCCAATCCAGCATGAGCCTTGATAAATTCAACCTCAACTGGATCTTGCATAAACTTAAAGGCTGCCAATTGACCTGAACCTCCTGCATGGAGAGTAGGAAGGACACTGACGATTTCCAGACCAAACTGCTCTGCCACCTGACGTTCAACGACGAGAACCCGATTGACATGCTCACAGCCTTGAACAGCTAGATGAATTCTTTTTTCTTCTAGGAAATCTAGGATGGTCTTCACAATGATTTCGCCAATTTCTTGGCTGGATTCCTTGCCAATCTGACCACCTATCACTTCACTAGAGGAAAGACCCAAAACAAAGATAGATCCTTGCTTCAAATTGGCCTTTTCTAAAACATCTTTCACTATCTGACGTGTTTCTCTTTGAATCTGTGTCTCGTTCATCTCTGCTACCTCTTTTGTCACTATCTATCATACCGTTTTTTCTTGTTTTTAGCAAGATAGACGACCTGGAAAGCTTGCCCAATTACGCATAAAACTCCCAGAATTGACTGGGAGTTAACTAGTTTCTATTCTATTTATGTATATTTCAACCGTCGTTCCTTTGTCGGGTGCAGAATCAATCTTCATCTGGTAATGTTCTCCAAAATGAAGTTTGAGACGCTGATCGACATTTTGAAGACCAACTCCCCCACGTTTGAGTTGACTTTGACTACTATCACCAGCATCTTGGAAGCCAACTCCATCATCCTCAATGCGGATGACCAATCCTGAATCCTGTTTCTGAACAGAAACTCTAATATGTCCCTGACCTTCCTTCTCCTTGATGCCATGGTAAAGAGCATTTTCCACCAGAGGTTGCAAAACCAACTTGGGCAAGACTAGGTTATCAAAGGCAGGATTTTCAGCAATCTCGTATTCCAGCTTATCTCCATAGCGTTGTTTCTGGATAAAGAGATACTGGCGGACATGATTGATTTCATCAGACAGGCAAATCAAGTCCTTACCTTGATTGAGTGCCAAGCGGAAATAGGTCGCCAAGGACTTGGTCACCTGAACCACTCGCTGACTATCCTGAAATTCAGCCATCCAGATGATGGTATCCAAGGTATTATAGAGGAAATGGGGGTTAATCTGGCTTGATAGGGCTTGAAGTTGGTACTGACGGGTCGTTTCTTCCTGGCTACGAATAGCTACCATCAACTGATCAATCTGATCCAACATGGCATTAAATTGGCGAGTTACTTCTCTCAGTTCATAGGCACCAACTTCCTTGGCACGAAGATTTTGAGCACCAGAAGCAATTTCCAACATGGTTTCTCTCAAGTCCCTTAAAGGAGCAATCCAGCGTTTGAGACTTAACCAAACCAAGAAGAGACAGACAAGAAGAGATGTGACACTTGCCCCAAGCAAGGTCCACATGAGTTGACTCCGAACCTGGTCTAACTTCTCCAGCGAAGACACGCCAAGCACCGTCCAATCAGTTCCTGCAATCTTTTCTTGACTGACGTAGGATTGGTGATCTAGCGTATAGCCCTGACCCGTCTCGATATAGGATTTCATGGCCTCCATTTCGCTAGACGAACTATAAACTGTGTGTTGAGGATGGTAGACAAATTCATGATTTTCATTGATGATAAAGGCAAAGCCCTGCTGCCCCAACTGAAGTTGGTTAAGATAGGCTTCCAGAGTTTCATAAGAAATATCCAAACGAAGCACGCCCAGATTAGCTCCCTTTGCATCAAGAAGTTCTTGAGTGACAGAAATGACCCATTGACTATCTGATTTACGAGCTGGAGTCAAAATAGGCATGGCTCCCTGATGAATGGCCTTTTGGTACCAATCCTCAGCCATCATATCAGATGAAGTTTTCATCTGCACACTGTCATCTGTAGAAATGACCTGACCAGATTTGGTCACCAAAACCACTGCTTTCAAGTCCTGGTCTGCCTTTAAGATGGTCAAAAATAGATCTCGGATTCCCTTGACCTTATCTTGACTGGGATTCTCAGCATAGGCTAGGACATCCGTCTGCTGGGTCAAACCGGTCGAGGTGGTTTCTAATTTTTTAATATAAGACTGAATAAAGTGGCTAGTCTGGCTGATGGTCGTTTGGCTGTTGCCCTCAATGGTGGCCTCAATGGCTGAAGAACTAGATTGATAGTAGAAAGTTCCAACCAGAGCTAGGAGAATGAGAAAGACCAGAAAGATGGAAATAACCATTCTAACTAAAAGAGAAGAACGCTTCATCGGTCTTCTCCCTTCTTAAACTGACGAGGTGTCACACCTGCAATCTGCTTAAAACGTTGGGTAAAATAGTTCATATCTTCAAAACCAACCTTTTCGGCTATCTCATAAATCTTTAAATCTGTGGTCAGAAGCAAGAGCTTGGCTTGTTTGACACGTTCTCTCACCAGATAATCCTGAAAAGGCAGGCCCAACTCTTTCTTAATCAAAGAACTCAGATAAGTTGGACTAAAGCCTAAGTCACTGGCCAAAGACTTTAAACTAAACTGGCTATCAGCCAGATGGGACTGGATTTTCTGGGCCATGTTTCCTTCAAACTTATCGGCCAATAAATCTTGTAACTGCTCTTCCTTCTCTTCCTTATCTAGTTTTTGCTTGATTTTCCCCAACATTTCCTCAATATCCTGACGAGAAAAGGGCTTGAGCAGGTAGTCATCCACACCGAGTTTGACAGCAGACAAGGCATAATCAAAATCATCGTAGCCTGTCAAAAAAACTAGATGAACCTGAGGATAGGTTTCCCGAACCAGACTGGCCAACTGGATGCCATTTAGCTGAGGCATGTTGATATCGGTTAAAATGATATCTGGCACCTGTTTTTGGATCAATTCCCAAGCCTGCCTTCCATTTTCAGCCTGACCGATGATTTCCATATCGTAGGCTGCTACATTGACCAACTTGGTCAAGCCCTGTCTTACCAGATATTCATCTTCTACGATTAAGATTGTATAGGTCATGCTTCTCTCCTTTACCACTTACTAGTATCAGTATAGCAAAATTCTCCTCTCACTGCTTAGGAAAGACTTCTTATACTCAATGAAAATCAAAAAGTAAACTAGGAAGCTAGCCACAGGTTGCTCAAAGTACCGCTTTGAGGTTGTGGATAGAGAGACTGGGCAAAAAGTCTTTTAAATTAGAGAACGCATAGTATCAGGTATTAAAAATCCTTGATATTATGTGTTTTATTGTTAGAAAATTTGCTTTATTTTCTCCTCAAATTGAGTTTTTGCTCCGTCTCAACCCTACCCACGGTAAGGCGACGCTGACGTGGTTTAAAGCGATTTTCGAAGAGTATTAATCAACATAATCTAGTAAATAAGCGTAGCCTTTTTCTTCCATTTGGTCTTTGGGAATAAAGCGGATAGAGAGGCTATTGATACAGTAACGTAAGCCGCCCTTGTCCTGTGGACCATCCGTAAAGACATGCCCAAGGTGAGAATCTCCTACTCGGCTCCGCACTTCCATACGCGTCATATTGTAGGACTTATCTTCCTTGTAGGTGACAACATCTGGACTGATGGGTTGGGTAAAACTAGGCCAGCCACAACCAGACTCAAACTTGTCCTTTGATGAAAAGAGAGGTTCGCCAGTTACCACATCCACATAGATACCAGATTCAAATTTATCCCAGTAGCGGTTTGAGAAAGCCCGTTCTGTTTGATTTTTTTGGGTGACTGCATACTCCTCAGGTGACAGGGTCTTTTTCAATTCTTCATCACTTGGTTTGGAATATTTGCTGGCATCAATGACAGGATAGGCCGCCTGATTAACATTGATATGGCAGTAGCCATTTGGATTTTTCTTGAGATAGTCTTGGTGGTAATCCTCAGCCACTACGAAATTCTGCAGACTCTCCTTTTCAACTGCTAGAGGCTGATCGTACTTCTTAGCCACCTCATCAAAGACTTGGTTAATCACCTCTAGATCCTTGTCATCTGTGTAGTAAACACCGGTACGGTACTGGGTTCCCACATCATTTCCTTGTTTATTCTTACTGGTTGGATTGATAATGCGGAAATAGTGAAGCAGGATTTCCTTGAGAGAAATTTGATTGGCGTCATAGGTGACATGAACAGTCTCCGCATGACCTGTTTGGTTAATCAATTCGTACTTGGTTGTTTCCCCTCTACCATTTGCATAGCCTGAAACGGAATCTGTTACCCCAGGAACTCGAGAAAAATACTCCTCAACTCCCCAGAAACAACCACCAGCTAGATAAATTTCGTGCAAATCTGCATCTTTACTAACTTCTGTTTTTTTCACTGTTTTTCCTCCTTGGCTAACTGCCGCTTTCTCAATTTGCGAGGCATCTGTCTGCCCTGCATTTCTCATCAATAGAAAATAGAAACCGGTTATGGCTAGAAAAAATACTCCTAGCAACATGATGATTTTTAACTTATCATTCATAGGACACCTCCTAGGCTAATTCCTTCAAAGTTTGTAAAATTGCATCTTTTTCCATGAAACCTGGTTGCGTTTTGACCAATTTTCCTTCACCATCTATAAAGGCTTGAGTTGGGTAAGAACGGACGCCATAAGTTTCCAAAAGTTTGCCTGATGGGTCAACTAGGACTGGGAAATTTTTATAATCTAAGCCCTTATACCAATTCTTAAAGTCCGCTTCAGATTGCTCCCCCTTATGTCCTGGTGACACTACTGTCAAGACCACATAGTCGTCGCCAGCTTCTTTAGCAATTTCATCCGTATCTGGAAGACTAGCCAGACAGATGGAACACCAAGAAGCCCAGAATTTGAGATAGACTTTCTTGCCCTTGTAATCAGACAAGCGGTAGGTCTTGCCATCTACTCCCATCAATTCAAAATCAGCCACCTCTTTCCCTTTAGCTGCGCTTGTTTTACTAGCTGTCTGCTCCGTCTTCATTTCATCTTTCGTTTGGTGTTCACTAGTCATGGACTTGCCTGAACAAGCCGTCAAACAAAGGAGCGAACCTGCTCCAAGAACACATGTTTGCCATTTTTTCATATTGATATTCCTTTCCATTTTATTCAAATAATTGACTTAAAATTGAAGCATTTCCAAACAGAACCAAGAGTCCCATCACAATAATGAGAAAACCACCCACTTTTTTGAGGATTCCGAGATAGGGATGAAGTTTTCGGAAATGTTTCAAAACATAACTAGAGGTCAGAGCTAGAAGCAAGAATGGTAGCGCCAAGCCCAACGTGTACACCAACATGAGACCCGCTCCCTGCCAAGCACCTGAGCCACCTGAAGCCGCCAAGGCCAAAACAGAGCCAAGAACCGGCCCCACACAAGGCGTCCAAGCAAAACTAAAGGTCAAGCCCAATAAAAATGCCTGACTATAGCCCTTACCATTTTGCCCCTGTCCTTGCAGTTGTAACCTCTTTTCCTTATAAAGCCCCTTAAAGTGTAGAATCTCCATCTGGTGCAAGCCTAAGAGAATGATAACCGCACCCGTCACATATTGAAACCAAGAAGCATAAAGCAAGTCGCCTAAAAAACCAGCTCCATAGCCCAACAAAATAAATATAAAGGAAATTCCTGCTATAAAGGCCAGAGTTCGTAATAAACTAACAACTGAGATGGAAAATTTGCCACTAGAAGCCTGAGCACTATCCTTATCATCTAGTAACACCCCTGCATAGACTGGTAACAAGGGTAAGATACAAGGAGAAAAGAAGGATAGAATCCCTGCCAAAAAGACACTTAGAAAAAAGAAAATATGACCCATAAAGTTCCTCCTATCATTTTATTGATAGATTTATTATACTCCTTCCATTTTCGAAAAAACAGGGACAATGATAGGGAAAAATAGGAATTTAATCAGATGATTTAGAAATCTTGGACAAAAACTATACAAAAACTGTCAAAGCACAAAAGCGCATAGTATCAAGGCTTTATAGAACCTTGATACTATGCGCTTTTGTAATGGATAAATAGTTAGTCTTTTCTAAAACTAGGATCTTTCAAACTCTGTATACTGGCATTGATCACCGCACCTAGGATAACAATTTTAGCAATCAAGATAAACCAAAACATCATAACAACAAGAAGAACGGAACCTAAAATTCGGACGTCCACTAAATGATGGACATAGTAATTGAGATAACTAGAGAACAGAGTTAGTAAACCTAAAATCACTAAGAGAACAAAGGCACTGCCTGGTAGGGTATAGCTAATTTTCCTGTTAGATAGATTGGGAAGAAAATAATAAAGCATGACCAAGATAGCAAAGAGGAGGGCGTAAGTCAGAGGACCTGCCAAACCTTGTAAAGCCTGATAGATAATGCCATCTTTTGTCCAATAATGAGCAAGTAAAGCCAAAATCATCTGCCCAAATAAGCTCAGAAACAAGGCAAAAGCAAAGAGGATCTGTAAACCAAAACTGACTAGGAGACTTACCATCTGATGGGAAATAAGTCCACGACTCTTTTCGACGCCATAAGCCTTGTTAAAAGCTTTTTGCAAGAAATTCATAGATTTTGAAAAACTCCATAACGCCGATAAAACAGAAAAACTCAATAAACCTGTTGAAGGTTGGGTCAAGACTTCTCTGGCTATTTTTTCCACACCTTCATAGAGGCTTGGGGGCAGGACATCTTTTACAAATCCCAGAAATTCTCCCACAGGAATCTGAAAATAGGGGAGGATATTGACCACCACCAAAAGCAGGGGAAAAATCGAAATCAACCAATAGTAGGCTACTGCGACACTGGTCAACTCACTATCTGATGCTTGATAATAATGCAAAAAGGCTTTTAATAGAGGCTTGTCTATCAGCTCTTTCCACCACTTTTTCATGTCACACTCCTTCACTTATAATCTTATACTCAATGAAAATCAAATAGCAAACTCGGAAGCTAGCCGCAGGCTGCTCAAAGCCCTGCTTTGAGGTTGTAGATGAAACTGACGAAGTCAGTCACATATATAATCCAAGGCGACGCTGACGTGGTTTGAAGAGATTTTCGAAGAGTATTAACTAATTTCTTCTTACCAATTCCACCATATCATACGGCAGGGTATTGGCAGCTTCCTTCAAGGAATAGTTCTCTAAGTTATTGACATTTTGTCGTAACTTCTTGGCATACTTGGTCGTAATCAATCGTTTTTCTTCGTATTCGAAAATCAACTTGCGCTCCAGATAATAGCCCCTCAGCATTTCATCGATATTGTTAGGCTTAACGCGATTGATAACCCGTTCGACAAAGGCACCACTGCTGATAATAGCTGTTTCTCGAAGACGAGACTCCTGCATAAAACTAATCAAAGAGCGTCTATAGACTCCCTTCAGGTTTTCCAAACTTTCAATAATCATCTCTGTATTGGCAAGATAGAGCTCTGCAATTTGGTCATAATCAAGAGCACGGAGACGGCTTTGCTCCTTGTCCTTCCAGCTACGGAAAGTCCTCCCGAGAGTAAAAACTTCATGAAGGAGAAAACGTAAAATCCGCAAAGAAACAAGGAAATAATAGGTCAATCGTGACGCAAACTTACGATTGATTCCTCGTTCTATGTTTTTCAGATAACGTTGGTAAACTCGGTAAGCACGATTGCTAATGTTCCCCTCTTCATAGGCCTGTTCCAATCCATCACTTTCAATACTAAGAATCAAGAGTTTCAAAGCAGCCCAGTCTTCTTGATCATCCTGGTTTTCTTGGCTTAAAATGAGATTTTCAATACGTCCATGGTAATTGTCAATAGCCGCATAGAGGGGAAGTTTATTTCTGGTGTCTTCCAACTCTTTTTCCAACTCCAGCGTTACTTCATTCAAAATGGCGATATGCATGAGATAGTCCTTGCTTTCTTCCTCTTCATCAGAAAGATAAGGCAGAACCAAGAGACCTGTTAAAAAGCTTACAAGCGTCACACCTGCGACAAGGAAAAGTAAGAGAGGATACTCCTGTTCTAAATTACTTGGTATCAAGAGAATCGTAGCAATCGACACCGTTCCCTTGACACCAGAGAAGGTCAAGAGAAGCATGTCCTTCATATACTTATTTAGCTTTTTCTTGAGACGTCTAGTCCTATAGGCAAAATAGCCATAGATCATGACAAAACGAATAGCAAAGAGGACAAAGGTAAGGGTGACAAGAGATGCCAGCAAGAGCAAGGGATTATAGATTGGATTGGTCAAGATAGGCTCTGCTATCATTTCCAACTCCATTCCTAAAATCACAAAGACAGAACCGTTGAGCATAAAATTCACTGTATGCCAAACTGTCTCGGTCACCGTATCCACTTGGGCTTCGAGGAGCGTGATTTTCTTGAAGCGACTCGCCTTTAAAATCCCAGCAACTACGACGGCAATAATCCCTGAAACGTGGACTTCTTCTGCCAGGAAGAAGGTTACCAAGGGTAAACTCAATTCCAGAAGGAGCTCACTAGCAATATCCGTTGCTCGCACACTTAGCAAGAAGCTATGGAGGAAACGATTAGTCATGGCTGTTAAAAAGCCAATTAAAAAACCGCCTAGGATTGAAAAGATAAGCGAACTGCTAGCTTGCCCCAGAGAAAAAGCTCCAGTTGTCCAAGCTGTCAAAGCTACCTGAAAAGCCACCAAACCAGAAGCATCATTCAAGAGTCCTTCGCCCTTAAGGATATTGGACACGCGCTTAGGAAAGCTAAAACGCTCCGAAAGAGAGGCAAAGGCCACCAAGTCCGTGGGACCAAGGGCTGCCCCAACAGCCAAGCAAGCTGCCAAGGGAAGGCTGAACCAAAGAAGATGGGCCAAGCCACCCAAACTCAGGGTCGAGATAAAAATCACTGGAAATATGAGATAAACAATGATTCGCCAGTGTTTTAAAATAGCCGTAACATCTGCTTCTTCAGCCTCTCGGAAAAGCAAGGGTCCGATAACCAGTGCCAAAAACAACTCCGTATTAAGGTGAAAGTCAGTATTGGGTAAAAAGAGACCAATCACAATTCCCAAAAGAATCTGCACCAAAGGGAGAGGCAAAAAGGGCAGGAGCTTATTGGTTGTACTTGAGACAATCAAAACCAGTAAAAATAGGATGAGGTAAATCAGTAATTCCACGCACGTCCTCCTTAATCTTTTTTACAACAGGATTCAAATATCTCCTTCTGCTCTTTGATTTTTTGGTCAATCTTGGAACAGTCTTTGTGCTCAATTTTTCTCTGGCACCGTTCCATTTCAAGAGCAACTAATTTTTTCTTGATTTTAAGCATTTTTTTGCTCATATGCGCTTGGTCTAGCACACCCACCGCTCGTTCGTGGTGGGTTGATTCAACAAAATTCTGGCGCATGGCATCCAGCTTTTCACGTAGGTATTGTTTATCCATGTTTATATCTCTCTAATTTTTCAATCATCACTAAAAATGGTGGATTGTTGATTTGGTTTAAAGTTCGGTAAATGGTAGCTGTGTACTCTTGTTGGTTCAACTGGCTCACAAAATCCAAGACAGCATCCCTCTCGAGGTCGCCTCCATCATGACCATAGTAGATCATAATGGCAATCCGTCCACCTTTGACAAGTAAGCTACACAGCTTTTCTAAGGCTTCAATCGTTGTCTGAGGTTGGGTAATGACTGACTTATCAGCCGACGGCAGATAACCCAGATTAAAAATCCCTGCCTTGGCTTCTGTCACAAACTGGTCCAGTGTCTCATGACCTTGCAAGATTAACTGGGCATTTGTCAAGCCAGCCTGATGCAAACGCTCTTGGGTCTTTTCCAAGGCTTGCTTCTGAATATCAAAGGCATAGACTTGCTTGGCTAGCTTGGCTAAAAAAAGCGTGTCATGACCATTTCCCATAGTCGCATCCACTACGACATCCTCTTTTGTCACGACCTCAGCCAAAAAATCATGTGCCATCTCAAGTGGTCTTTTCATTTTCAAACTCCTGTTTTACAGCCTTGCATCCTTGAACACTTCCACGACGTCGCATCTCCATCTCAATGCTGTTGAGAGCTTCCCATTTATTGAGGCTCCACATAAGCCCAATCAGCATATCCCTAGGTGCATCTCCTGTGATTCGATGGATGACGATATGTTTGGGAATGATTTCCAGTTGGTCACAGATGACCCTGACATATTCGTCCTGACTCATCAATTGTAAACGTCCCTCATGGTAATCTCGTTGCATACGAGTATTTGTCATAAGATGGAGCAAATGCAGTTTAATCCCTTGAATATCGTTATTCGTGACACAACGGCGGACATTTTCAACCATCATCTCATGGGTTTCACCAGGCAAACCATTAATCAAATGGGAAACAATCTCAATCTTGGGATACTTTCTCAAACGCTTGACCGTTTCCACCTACAATTCATAAGAATACGCACGGTTAATCAGGTCAGAAGTTGCTTCATAAGTAGTCTACAAGCCCAATTCAACCGTCACATGCATGCACTCCGATAACTCAGCCAAATATTCGATGGTTTCGTCTGGTAAACAGTCTGGGCGCGTTCCAATATTGATTCCTACCACACCTGGCTCATTGATAGCCTGTTCATAACGCTCTCGAATAACTTCCACCTTTTCATGGGTGTTGGTAAAATTTTGAAAATAAACCAGATACTTCTGAACATCTGGCCACTTACGATGAATAAAGTCAATTTCCTTATAAAATTGCTCACGGATAGGCGGATCTGGGGCTACAATGGCATCTCCAGAACCGGAAACCGTACAAAAAGTACAGCCTCCATGAGCCACAGTTCCATCACGATTGGGACAGTCAAATTCCGCATCAATAGGGACTTTAAAAGTCTTTTCTCCAAAGAGTTTTCGATAATAATCATTCAAGGTATCATAAGATTTTATAACTTTCATTATAACAAAAATCACCCACAATCTCAAAAGCCTGACTTTCCTATAAATTCCTCTGTTTCTCGTTTCCATTAGCCTTTTTTTATGATACAATATGGGTATGATTTTAATGAAATTAGCATCTATTTTATTATTGATACTGACCTTAGTCGTCTGCATTATCCTAACCAAACTTTTTAGATTAAAAAAACTAGGACGAAACTTTGCGGATTTGGCTTTTCCAGTCTTGGTATTTGAGTATTACTTGATTACAGCTAAAACCTTTACCCATAATTTCCTCCCTAGACTGGGGCTAGCCCTCTCGTTCCTAGCCATTATTCTCGTCTTTTTCTTCCTTTTAAAAAAACGCAGCTTTTACTATCCTAAATTCATCAAATTCTTCTGGCGTACAGGATTTTTATTAACCCTTATCATGTATATAGAGATGATTGTTGAATTGTTCTTAATGAAATAGTCGAATCCCTAAGCATTTTCTAGGGATTTTTGCTTTCTCTACAAAATAGTATAGACAATAACACTATACAATTTTATACAAAGAAAAGAGTCTGGGACAATAGTCTCTTATATCCAAAAAAGGCAACGGATTTGCCGTTGCTTTTTTGCATGGTTACGATAGTCTTGGTAAAATAGAATTGCTTAATAAACCATTTAGAAAGGCTATCCCATGCATATTCACTATAACACAAATCAAACAACTTTACCACTAGAAATCAGTTCCTTCTTGCCACAAGACCATCTCGTCTTTACGATTGAAAAAGTGGTGAATACCTTGGAGGATTATCACTTCCACGCCTTCTATCATGCCTTTGGTCGCCCGTCTTATCACCCAAAAATGCTTGTATCTGCTCTTCTATTTGCCTATTCACAAGGGATTTTCTCTGGGCGAAAAATTGAAAAAATGATGATTGAAAATCTGGCTATGTAATACCTAACAGGGCAGTTGGTTGTCAGCTATCGCACCATCAATCGTTTTCGAGTCGCTGAAGGGATGGAAGACCTTATTCGTGATCTTTTCATCGACCTCAATCTTCGTTTAAAAGTGGAAGAGTTAGTGACCTTAGATTGTCTGTTTATTGACGGAACTAAGATTGAAGCCAATGCCAACAAGTATAGTTTTGTGTGGAAGAAAACGACAGAGAAATTCTCCGCCAAACTTCAAGAACAGATACAGGTCTATTTTCAAGAAGAAATCACTCCCCTTCTGATTAAATATGCCATGTTTGACAAGGAACAAAAGAGAGGGTATAAACAGTCAGCTAGAAACTTAGCGAATTGGCACTATGATAACAAGGAGGATAGCTACACACATCCTGATGGCTGGTGCTATCGTTTTCACCATATCAAACATCAGAAAACACAGACAGACTTGCAACAGGAAATCAAGGTTTACTACGCCGACGAACCTGAATCAGCCCCTCAAAAGGGACTGTATATGAACGAAGGCTATCAAAACTTGAAAGTTAAAGAATGTCAGGCGCTTTTATCTCCCCAAGGTAGACAGATTTTCGCTCAACGCAAGATTGATGTGGAACCTGTCTTTGGGCAGATAAAGGCTTGTTTGGGTTACAAGAGATGTAATCTGAGAGGGATGCGTCAAGTGAGAATTGACATGGGATTGGTACTTATGGCCAATAACCTCCTAAAACATAGTGAAATGAAATAAGAACAGGACAAATCGATAAGGACAGTCAAATTGATTTCTAACAATGTTTTAGAAGTAGAAGTGTACTATTCTAGTTTCAATCTACTATACAATAAGAGAACGACTCAAAATTAAAAAGCTAGAGTTCCGCAATTGGAAATATCTAGCTTTTTTGTGGTTGAGAACTATTTTGTCTCAGGCTCTTTATCTTCTATTTAGGACAAGAGTTTTTCTTTGGTCTTTAATGATAAAGAAGGTATCAAAATTTCTAGTCTTCTTTTTTACCTTTAGTAACTACTAATCCTGCACTCAAACCTAGAAGAGCTAAACCTGCTGCTACTGCTGCTTGGCTTGCCGCACTACCTGTATTTGGTAACTGGGCTTTATTAGTTTGACTAGCTTCACTTGAATCAATTGGTTTTGTATCTGCTTTTTCTGACACTTGTGGTTTTTTAGCTTCTTGAGCTACTGGTTTGGTTCCAACCAAGATGATGCGGTCTGTCGGAGCTTCTACCACTTCACGGAGTTTTTCTTCCTTACTTCCATCAGGATTAATCGCTGTAAAGATACGTTCTTTACCAGTTTTTCCTTCTTGTTCTACACGAGTTTCACCTAGATACAGTGTTGAATCTTTTTTCTCAACTGTCTTGTATGCCAAATCTTTTTCAACAAATTCGAGTTTTGGAAAATCTTCTTGTACAGCAGCAACTGTCTTCTCAGAAACTGGTTTTTCCTTAGTCAACTGGATACGGTATTCCTTGACTTGTTTTCCACTTTCTGAAACGAGGCGAACAAGTACTGGAAGACTATCTTCTCCACTATCTACCACAGTCGAAGCTACTTGATTGTTTTCTTCAACTGAGACTTTTGGCCGTTGACCTTTATAGGTGATTTGGTAGTCTTGACGATCTTCAGCGAAATCAGCAAGTTCTTTTCCATCTACAAGAATCTTCGATTGAGTGCTTTCTTGAGGCAATTCGCTTGGTGCAAGGAAGGTCAGCTCAATCATCGCAACACCGCTCTTATCTGCTTTACGCTCCATACGCCATCTCATAGCTTTGGCTTTGATAGCTTTAAATGTTACGTTGATTTCATCACCAGCTGCAATGTCTTTATCCGCACGATAAGGCACAGCTTCCCAATTTTCTGGATTGTTAAATGGATGTCCAGATTCGTAGGCTTGGTAGTTTGAATAGTAGATAGGCACTTCAAAGTCTGGGCCGACATAACGTTCCAAAACAAGTTTAGATGGTGCATCTGTACCACTATCTACAAAGAACTGAACTTTTCCTTGTGCAACAGTCCGTTCTACAATCTTACCATTTTCACGGAAGATTACGCCTGCTGATACTTCTGGATTGGTAGACGGTCTTGCAGACCAGTTTGTCCAACGACGATTTTCTGAATGATCTCCGTCATTGAGATAATCCACACGGTCATGGGAGTTTCTATCAATATCGTTAGTGGCTGAAGCAAAGGCCTGGTTACTGTCTTCATCATACTCTGGGTTATCTGAAAGAGCTTCGCCTAGTTTGTCTGTCACTCGTACAGTGAACTCAGCAACAAGATCACTACCAAGGACATGGCCTCGAACGGTAAATTGACCTGCTTTTGTCAGATTTTCTGCTTGAACTTCTTCCCATTCAACTGACAAGTCTTTTGTTTCGTAGCCGTCTTTACCTGTGAAGTAAACTGGAACCTTAGTCGGCAATTCAAGTGCTTGACCTACTTGTACCAAGCGAGCTTGTTTAACCGCAGCAACTGGTTTATAAGAAAGTAAGTTCTTATCCTTAGTGAAGTGCAGACGGTATTCTCCTAAGATGTCGCCATTTTCAGCTTTCGCGATGACACGAACTGGCTCACCTTCACGAACGCTTGGAACGACGGTAGCGAGACCATTGTTGCTAACACTTGCTGTGACTGCCGGAACTTTTCCATCTACAGACTCAAGGTAGTAGTCTGTCAAATCAGGGTTGAAGTTTGCTAAGTCTTTGCCGTCAACTTGGATTCTTGTTTGTCCTTGTTTGGCTGCCGCAACTTGTTTCGCAAAGATTTGTACCTCTGTGATAGACGTTCCACGCTTGTTATCTGCTTTAACCATGCGAATACGAATAGCATAGGTTTCAACTTTATCAAAGCTAAAGTGGTTCATTTCTCCAGCCTTGAGTTGAGCAGGGGCTTTTAGATTAGTAACTGGTTTCCAGTTGGCAGAATCATTAAAGACATGGTCCTCATTACCAACAAAACTAGGGGTTTTAGGAGCTGTTGGGACAGTCTTACCAACATAATACTCAATCACATAAGACTTCGGTGCACCAACTCCATGGTCTTCGTGGAATCCGACACTTAGATTATCAACGGAGCGTTTGCTCAAGATACCTGAATCTCCAAACAGAACACCGACTGAAGCTTCTGGATTACTACGATTCCAGTTTGTCCAACGATTGGCTGGTTGGTTATTGTAGGAAATGAGCTTGTCATTAACATTTGAAACTGGGTCGCTTGGATTTGAATCTGAAGCAAAGGCAAGTGGCAATTCTGAACCGGTCCATTGGTCAGAAATGTTTGCACCTTGCTCAGTTTGAGCAGATACGCGAACATGAAGTTTAGTTGTTAATCGCGTACCTTCTAAGCGACCATTAACTGTAAAGACACCTTCCTTAGCGTATTGCTCTGGACGAATCGCATCCCATGCAACCTTAGCTGATGAAACGTGACCATTTGAATCATATGTCCGAACGCTTTCTGGTAATTGTGGTGCTTCTGCGATTGGAGTTGTCACACTGACTTCTTCAACTGAAACGATACCTTCTACAGAGACTCTTGCACGCGCTTCAAGGTCAATTCCTTCAACTTTACCTAGTACTTCAAAGGTTTGATAGGAGTCTAGTTTTTCTTTCGGAATAGCTTGCCAAGTGACTTTGTGAGCTTTAGGGAAACCTTTGTCATACTCAACCGTTACTGTTGACGGAAGAGTAGGTTCTTGGTGTAAATCTGTCACTACATTTACTGGACGGATAGATTGCGCAATCTTCTTCTCAGTATTGGCCTGGATAGTGAGATCAACTTGGCCTTTAGCTCCCTCATATTCCGATTTGAGAGTGACTGCTCCTGGCTTATGTAACTCAAGCATTCCTTTACGAATTGCGACTTCCCCTTCACCACTTGTAGAGAAGGTTACTTTATCAGCTGGTAATACAGCTTGCGTTCCATCTTGATAGTGAGCTCGAACCGACAATTTGACAGTTTGGTCTTCTTTGAGACTGTCAGCTTTTTCCACTTGCAAGCTCAAGTGAGCAATTTTTGGTGCTTCTTCAAGGAATTGAATTGCATAGGTTTGAAGAGGGCCACCATCTTTAGGCTGAATAAAGATGCTCGCACGCATGCCGTTTGCTGCGCTTGCTTGAAGAACTGTCACATCAGCATTTTCAGCACTTGCTGTGACTTCTGGCAGTTGGGCACCATAAGATAGAGTACGATATTGCATTGGTTGTCGACTAGTAAGACCTGTTACTGCCTCACCTCCAACAGTAACAGTTGGCACTACAGGTGCTGCAGCATTTCCTTCTTCTACCACAAGGGTTGCATGAATTGGTTGACCTTCTAAATAACCGGTCGCTTGAATACGAGAACCTGGAATTGCTAACTTAACTTTATCTTCTTCGGCAATCTCCCACTTGTCCACTTCATACTCTTGTACACTTCCATCAGTCAAAACATAGGAAACAGATTTGTCTACAGAATTCAAGTTAGTATTTGGAGCAATACGTTTAACTGTTGGTAATTCTTTCGCAATTGCTAGAACCTCGACATGAGCCTCTACCTCACGTCCATTTGCTGTACCTTTAACAGTCACAACTCCTGCTTGACTAACATCGACTTGAGACCAAGTTACTGGAAGTTTTTCACGACTACCGTCGCTGTATACAAAACCTACTGTTTTCGGCATTTTTGGTTCTTTACCAATTAATGTACGAACTCTTGCTACTTCTGTCCCCAAAACAGTCTTCTCTTGTCCTTCTTTCTTACCAGTAAAGACGGTAACTTGGTCCGATTTCAAGAGATCTGAGTGGGCAGTCAGAGTGAATTTACCTGCTTGTTCAGTTGATTTAACGATGGCAACCCCTTTACCGTTAAAGGCTCTACGGATCCATGAACCATCTGCTTGCGCCTTATAGCGTTCTCGGCTGGCTTGTTCCCCATTATCGACACCGACTAGTTGACCTTGTCCATGCAATTGGAAACGAACCAAATTATTGGCAGTTGGTACAACATTTCCTTCACTGTCTACGATTTCGTAGTAGATGTAAGTCAAGTCTTTTCCATCTGCGGCGATGGCGTGTTCTTCCTTGACGAGGCGAACTCCTGCTGGTTGCCCTGCAGTGGTAATCTTGTCACGTGCAATTTCTTTTCCAGCTTCATCGCGAGCTACAGCTTCCAAGGTACCTGGTTGGTAAGCAACCTTCCACTCAAGATAGAGTTCCTTAGCATTCGCACCTTCTTGGTAGGTACGACCATCGCTGGTTTGTTTTTTGTTGAAGGTCTTAAGACCAAGAGATTTTCCATTCAAGAACAATTCTACACTAGAAGCATTCGAATAAGCACGAACTGGAATCTTACCTTCTGAGTCAGCTACTTTGGATGCTAATTCTTTGTTTTCCCAGTTCCAGTGAGGAAGAAGGTGTACCATCGGTTTCTTCTTAACAGAAACCCATTGGCTTTGGTAGAGATAGAAGTCATGTTTTGGAATGCCGGCTGTATCTACGATACCAAAGTAAGAGCTCTTAACAGGAGTTTGATTTTGGTTGTGCCATGGTGTAGGTTCACCAATATAGTCCGTACCTGTCCAGATAAACTGTCCAGCATAGCCAGCGTTGTCACGGTCAAAAGTCCATGAAGCGGTTGCTGTTTTCCCCCAACCCACACGATCATTCCCATAGTCAGACTGTTCATAATGACGCTCAGGTCCATTGCTATGTTTCAATTCACGTTCAGGGCGATAGTAACTTCCACGTGTACGGGTAGCTGAAGATGTTTCTGATCCATAAATCAACCATTTTGGATGCTTAGCTCTAAGGGCTTTGTAATTATCTTCAGAATAGTTAAATCCAACAGCATCGAGTTCATCAGCAATTTTCTCATGCCCTCCGCTACCATTACCGAAACGGAATTTATCTGCTCCCATGGTAACATAGCGAGTCTTATCAACATCCTTGATAACCTTGACCAAACGTTTAACAGTTGCTAAAGAGTGGGCATCACCATTAGCTTCACCTATTTCATTACCAATTGACCACATGAAGATAGCAGGGTTGTTTTTGCCTCTTTCGACCATGGTACGTAGGTCAAAATCAGACCATTTTTCACCTTTTCGAGCTTCTGGGTGAGTGGCATCTTTTTCAAAGAAACGTCCATAGTCATAAGGTTTCTTGCCACCATACCAAGTATCAAAGGCCTCTTCCTGAACGAGTAAACCTAGTTCTGCTGCGATTTGCAAGGTTTGCTCACTAGCAGGGTTGTGGGTTGTACGGATGGAGTTAACTCCCATCTCCTTCATTTGTTTGAGACGACGGTATTCTGCTTTATAGTTTTCTTCTGCTCCAAGCGCCCCATGGTCGTGGTGCAAGGATACTCCATGGAATTTAATACGTTCACCATTCAAAGAGAAACCTTCATTTGGAGTCCAGTGATAGTAACGGTAACCAAACAAATCCTTCTTAGCATCAACCAATTGACCGTCACGGTAAACACGCGTAATCAATTCGTACAAGGCAGGTTTGTCATTTAAAACGGTCCAGAGTTTTGGTCTTTCAACTTCTAAAATCGCATCTAGGCTTGTTGATTCATGTGCTTTTAAGGTACGACTCTCTGTACGTACTAGACCTGTCACAGCCTGACCACCACGTTCAACGATTTGATATTCTGCTACAAGTTCATGGTCTTTGTCGTCCGTATTGACGATTTTGCTGGTCACATGAGTTTCAACCTTGCCATGTTGTTGTTCTTCAAGTTTTGGTGTTAAAATAGTTGTCCCATTTTTCTCAACATGCACCTTATCTGTCACTTGTAAAGTCACATCACGATAAATACCACTTCCTGAATACCAACGGCTACTTGGCTGTTTGTTGACTGCATGGACAGCAATCACATTCTCACGACCATCTTTGTTCAAATAGTTAGTGATATCATATGAAAATTGGTTATAACCATTTGGATAATGCCCCACTAACTGACCATTGACATAAACTTGAGAATCCATGTAGACGCCATCAAAAGTAAGGCGAACATGTTTCTTGAGGTCTTTTTCATCTAGTTTGAAAGTCTTGCGATACCAAGCTTCCCCACCGTTAAGCTGTCCACCTTCATTTTGTGCAGGAGATTCATGATCGAAATCGTTAAAAATACT
The DNA here is from genome assembly GCF_013276805.1 of Streptococcus sp. 1449. Lineage (NCBI taxonomy): Bacteria > Bacillati > Bacillota > Bacilli > Lactobacillales > Streptococcaceae > Streptococcus > Streptococcus sp. 1449. Next base: position 891 of record NZ_VMLS01000093.1, on the reverse strand, counting down.
CCAGTCATACGGTAAATCCAATTTTTTCCACGTAGATACATCTGCATCCGGTTTAATGACTTCCTTAGAATTTGCATTGAGTTTAAAGTGCCAATTTTGATTAAAATCCACTTTCCTGTCTTCAATCATTTGATTCACTTCTTCATTTGTTACAGCTTTAGCATCTTCCCTAAGCGGTTTTTCTTGACTTGAAGCTTGTGATTCTATCCTTGGAGCTTTTTCTTCCGGTTTAGCAGACACTTTTTCCTCTTTTGGAGTTACGGCTTCATCTTCTTTCTTCTCAGATGCAATAGCCTCAGTTGAACTAGATTCACTTTGTTCTGTCCTTTCAACTACATTTTTAGTTTCCAAAGCTTTATCAGCCTTTTCTTCTACTATCGTTTTTTCCTCTTTAGGTTTCTCAGCAGTATGAGTAATAAGTGTTTCATCCGCATAAACTACAGATTCTCCAGCTATATTTCCTCCTAATAGAACTGCACAAGTCCCAATCATTACTGAGCAAGCTCCCACAGCAAACTTACGAATGCTATAAACTCTTTTCCGATTCCAATGGCCTTTCCCCATAAAACCCTCCTTATATTATATTTAGTGCAGTTAGCTACTGCCAAAGCCCAAGTGGTACACATTGTATGACAACCTAGTTTCAACAATTTACACTCTGTGAAAATCCAATTCAAACTTCGTCAGCGTCGCCTTGCCGTAGGTATGGTTACTGACTTCGTCAGTTTCATCTACAACCTCAAAACTGTGTTTTGAGCTGACTTCGTCAGTTTCATCTACAACCTCAAAACTGTGTTTTGAGCAACCTGCGGCTAGCTTCCTAGTTTGCTCTTTGATTTTCATTGAGTATGAAATAAGATATGCACAAATTGATTAGAAAAGTCAAATGAA
>NZ_VMLS01000092.1:0-3411 GCF_013276805.1 Streptococcus sp. 1449 | reverse complement strand
CAATGTTTTGAGCTGACTTCGTCAGTTTCATCTACAACCTCAAAACCATGTTTTGAGCTGACTTCGTCAGTCTTATCTACAACCTCAAAACTGTGTTTTGAGCAACCTGCGGCTAGCTTCCTAGTTTGCTCTTTGATTTTCATTGAGTTTATATTTTATAGGAGCGCATTATTTTGCTTTTGCTGCGTACTCTTCGTTACGTTTGATCATTTGTTTTCTGTACCAAGCAAAGATACCGATATAGAATACAAGGAAGACTACAGCACCAAGGATTGCTTTGATATCACCTGTTGTAGTGTTACCAATTGTCCAACCAAGAAGTTTTTCGATTGGTCCTTCAAGAGTTGAGTGAGTGATCAATTGAGTTTGGCTCACACCTGCTGGGAAGGCACCTACACCTTTAGCAAGTTCTGTTGCAAATGGTGCAATAAGTGTACCTGAAAGAAGGAAGAGTGGCAACAAGAGCGTTCCGAAGATAATCATACGGAGCAATTTACCACGTGTTACAACCAAGAGAGCTGGAGTAACACCCATAGCGATGATACCTGCAAGTGGCAAGATACCATTTCCGACTTTTGAAAGAAGCACAGCTTCAATCAACATGATTGGAGCAAGTACGTTGGCACAAGCCCAGATTTCAGCACGACCAGCGATGAATGGCCAGTCAAGACCGATATTGAATTTACGTCCTTGAAGACGTTTAGTAGCAACGTTTGTAATACCTTGTGATAGTGGTTCTACGGCTGCGATGAACCATGAACCGATAAGTGAGAAGAGTTCCAAAGATACACCGGCAGTCAAACCAAGAGACAGCCATCCTTTGATAACAAGACGCCATTTATCTGCATCTGCAACCCCTTCAATTGGATGTGGAGTTCCCATAATACCGATAACGATACCAAGGATGAAACCGATGAAGAATTTAGATCCCCAGAAACCGATTTTCTTGTTCAATTTAGCAGCATCAAAGTCATATTTATCAAGGCCTGGGAAGAATTTTTCAAAAATCTTATCCAAAACCATGATAACTGGGTTCATCATGTAGTTCATGTGAGTTGATGTCATTGGTGATGAACTTGGAGCGTTAAGAAGGTCATCAAATGTAGGTTTCATCAAGTCAGAGTTGATAATTTTCAACACACCAACAAGGACGATAGCTGCTGTAGCAATAAAGAGTGAAACCCCTTGACTCACACCGTTGTTGTCTGCATACCATTTAATCAAAAGACCTGTGATAGACAAGTGCCAGATATCAAAGATATCAACGTCAAGTGTATCTGTTTTCTTCATAGCAAGCATCACTATGTTGACAATCAACATGATGAGCAAGAAGTATAGTGTCCAAGCAGAACCCCAAGTGATTGTAGCAAGTGGTGCCCAACCAACGTCGGTGATACTCAATTGGATACCAGTGTTTTCAACGAATTTTGCAAGCGACGCTGAGAAAGCAGTGTTTAGCATACCGATGATGGCACCGATACCTGTAAGAGCGATGGCAAGTTTGATACCACCTTCAAGCGCTTTGGAGAATTTCACTCCAAAAAGTAAAGCCAATACTGTCAAAATGATTAACATGATGACAGGTCCACCCATATCTAAGATGGGATTGAAAACCTTTCCGATTAGGTCAAAGATTGCATCCATAACAGTTCCTCCCTTTTTATGTTATATGAATGTTAACAAATTAAAATTAGCTTAATCCGTGCTCTTTGATAGCTGCTTCAATATTATCAAATACTGGAGCACTCATTGCTGGGATACGGAATAAGATTGGTCCAGCTTCGATAACTGGAATACCTGGGTCAAAACCAAGGTCTGTAGCAGCAATTGGTGTGAAGATGTCATAACCTTTGATAAGGTCTTCATTAACGTCTTTGACCATAACTGCATCACAGTGAACATCAAAACCGCGGTTTGAAAGTTCTTCTTCAAGAGCACTTTTAATTTGGTGGCTTGAGTTAACACCTGCACCGCAGGCAGCAAGAATTTTAATCATATGGATTTCCTCCGATTTAATATTTTTAATAGACAAGATTAAGCAATTGCTTCAGCAATATAAGCATAGAGGGCTTCTGGTTCAGAAATTTTTGATAGGTCTTCAAGATGACCATTTCCAGTAAAGAAGTCCATCAACTGAGCAAGAATGTTGGTTTGGCTTGAACTTGAGTTATTAATGATAAAGAAGAGTAAGGATACTTCTACTTCCTTATCTGGCGCAATCATATTGTGGAAAGTCACTGGTTTTTCTAATCGAACGACCACAACTTTTTCGGCTAGATTATGAACAATATCCGTGTGAGGAATAGCCACATTCGGCAAATCCTTACCCAAAAATTCCATATCTAAGCCAGTTGGAAATGACTTTTCACGCGTGATCAAGGCTTCACGATAGGTTGGGGTTACGATTTCTCGTTCTTCCAATAAAGTTGCAACCTGATCAAAGAGATGTTCTTGATTATCCGCTTCTAAGCAAAACACAAGGTTTTTGTCAAAGAAATAATCTAATCCCATAAGGTTTTCCCTTCTTTCCATTAACTTTATGCTATAAGTATAACACTATATGTAATCGTTGTCAATAGTTTTCTGTTGATTTTTGTCTTTTTTTATACTTTTGTTGTGTTTATAGTTTGTTATATAAAAATAAACAAACAAATATTCCAAGTATTTTTCTGTTCTAATACTCAATGAAAATCAAAGAGCAAACTAGAAAGCTAGGCACAGACTGCTCAAAACACCGTTTTGAGGTTGTGGATAGAACTGACCAAGTCAGTAACCATATCTACGACAAGCCGACGTTGACGTGGTTTGAAGAGATTTTCGAAGAGTATTATTTTCCTTCTTTATCAGGAAATAGATAGCCAATCCCTACACAAGCTAGGACGCCTGCTCCAATCACCAAGCCACTTGAAATTGGCAACAGGTCCAAAATTGCATTCGCAATGATAAAGGCAATAATCAAACACATCAGACTAGCCTTGTAATCCTTTTTCAAAAGATTCTCTAGAGTGAAAAAGAGGAACAGACCCACCGGAATCAAAGACCATAGGCTGACATTCAAACTTGGCTAGCCAACAGAACCAAAATACAATACTGTCACTGCTGCTAATAAAAAGACAATTCCCAATAATTTTTTCATTTGTTTATCTCCAATTTTTTATGAACTTGAGTTCTCTGATAGTGAAGCCTCACGTCCCTTACAAAAATCATTATAGTAGAGGTCAGTTTCAAGAACAAGTTCGTTTGCCTATCTGGTCTCTATATCGTAAGCGCGTCATAACAAGGTATCTATCATTCATGGAAGACCTCCTGTATACTATTAGTAAAGTAAAACTATTGGAGGATATTTTAATGCCACAACCTATTGTTCCTGTAGAGATTCCACAATCTCGTCCTTTTGATTCTAAAAAGAGA
>NZ_VMLS01000091.1:0-8405 GCF_013276805.1 Streptococcus sp. 1449 | reverse complement strand
TTTATGAGAAACGTGCTAACTGCTAGAAATTATGGTAGAATAAAGTATTAAGTAATCGTGAAAAAAGGATATCTATGCGAAAAGAAATTGCACCTGAATTATACAACTATAACAAGTTTCCTGGCCCTGAGTTTCATTTACACGGGGACAAGGTTGAAACGGAAGGGATCGCTTTTTCCTTGGTGGAAAATATCAAGGATGCCTTTGATGTGACGGCTTTTAATCAGCGTTTTTCAGAAGTCTTAACCAAGTTTGATTATATCGTGGGAGACTGGAGCAACGAACAGCTTCGTCTACGAGGTTTTTATAAGGATGATCGAACAGAAGAAAAACTTGAAAAAATCAGTCGTTTACAAGACTACCTTTTAGAGTATTGTAGTTATGGTTGTGCCTATTTTGTCTTAGAAAATGAAGCCCCTAAGCGCGCATCATTTGACAAGAAAATTCGTAAGAAGGAAGAAGAACCTCCTTCTAAAAAAGGAAAGAAGCCGACTCAAACCAAACGAAAACCGAATGCAGATAAGAAAAATAGACGTCGTCAGAAAGACCAGCATTCTCAGAAAGAGAACAAGGGACAACGTCATTTTGTCATTCGTCAGAAGTGAGTAGAGAATAAGGAGTAGAAATGAAACCGTCAATTTATAGTTTAACACGTCAAACCATGCAGGAATGGGTATTGGAGCAGGGAGAAAAGAAATTCCGTGCAGATCAAATCTGGGAATGGCTCTATTGAAGAAATGACCAACCTTTTCAAGGATTTGATTGCTAAGCTTAATGACCAGTTTGTGGTCAATCCCTTGAAACAAGGTATTGTGCAAGAGTCTGCTGATGGGACAGTTAAATATCTTTTTGAATTGCCAGATGGAATGCTGATTGAGACAGTACTCATACGTCAACACTACGGTTTATCTGTCTGTGTGACCACTCAGGTCGGCTGTAATATCGGTTGTACCTTCTGTGCCTCTGGTTTGATTAAGAAGCAACGTGACCTCAATAACGGTGAAATCGTAGCGCAAATTATGCTGGTTCAGAAATACTTTGATGAGCGTGGTCAGGATGAACGTGTCAGCCATATCGTTGTCATGGGAATCAGTGAGCCCTTTGATAATTACAACAATGTTTTGAATTTCGTTTGTACTATCAATGATGATAAAGTAATGGCTATCGGTGCTCGTCACATCACGGTTTCAACCTCAGGTTTGGCCCATAAAATTCGTGACTTTGCTGATGAAGGGGTTCAGGTCAATCTTGCCGTGTCTCTTCACGCACCCAACAATGAATTGCGCTCAAGCATCATGAAGATTAACCGTGCCTTTCCGATTGAAAAACTCTTTGCAGCTATTGAGTATTATATTGAGACAACCAACCGTCGTGTGACCTTTGAATACATCATGCTCAATGAAGTTAATGATGGTGTAGAACAAGCCTTGGAATTGGCTGAATTGCTCAAGAATATTAAGAAATTGTCTTATGTAAACTTGATTCCTTATAACCCAGTTAGTGAGCATGACCAATATAGCCGTAGTCCTAAAGAGCGCGTGTTGGCTTTCTATGATACGCTTAAGAAAAAAGGTGTTAACTGTGTGGTTCGTCAAGAGCATGGTACTGATATTGATGCAGCTTGTGGACAATTACGTTCTAATACAATGAAACGTGACCGCCAGAAAGCAGTTGCAGCAGTCAATCCTTAATGATGAAGAAAACTTATAATCATGTTTTGGTCTGGGGAGTCATTTTCTATAGCATTTGCATTGTCTATTTTTGCTTTACTCCTCAAGAACAATCTCCCGTGGGGGTGGAAACTCCAGGTATTCAGCATCTTGGACGCCTGGTTTTTCTTTTGACTCCTTTCAATTCTCTCTGGAAATTGGGTGAAGTGACTAGTTTGGGACAAGTCATTTGGATTTTTTTGCAGAACATTTTAAATGTCTTCTTGCTTTTTCCTCTGATGTTCCAACTCCTTTATCTCCTTCCAAACTTGCGGAAAACAAGAAAAGTGCTCTTTTTTAGTTTTCTAGTGAGTCTTGGAATCGAGTGTACGCAGTTAGTTTTGGACTTTTTCTTTGATTTTAATCGCGTCTTTGAGATTGATGATTTGTGGACCAATATCTTGGGTGGCTATTTGGCTTGGCTCCTCTATAAACAATTACATAAAAATAAGATAAGGAATTAAAATGAGTATTTTAGAAGTTAAAAATCTGAGTCACGGTTTTGGCGACCGTGCAATTTTTGAAGATGTATCCTTCCGTCTCCTCAAGGGAGAACATATCGGTCTGGTCGGTGCCAATGGTGAAGGAAAATCAACCTTTATGAGCATTGTGACTGGCAAAATGCTGCCAGATGAAGGGAAGGTTGAGTGGTCCAAATATGTGACCGCTGGTTACTTGGATCAGCACTCTGTTCTTGCTGAGGGGCAGTCGGTGCGCGATGTTCTCCGTACGGCCTTTGATGAGCTTTTCAAAGCTGAAGCTCGTATCAATGACCTCTATATGGAAATGGCTGAAGACGGTGCGGATGTTGATGCTCTCATGGAAGAAGTTGGCGAACTCCAAGACCGTTTGGAGAGTCGTGATTTCTATACCTTGGATGCCAAGATTGACGAAGTAGCGCGTGCCCTTGGTGTTATGGACTTTGGCATGGATACAGATGTAACCTCTTTATCAGGTGGGCAAAGAACCAAGGTGCTTTTGGCAAAACTTCTCCTTGAAAAGCCTGATATCTTACTTTTGGACGAGCCGACCAACTACTTGGATGCTGAGCATATTGACTGGCTCAAGCGTTATCTCCAAAACTATGAGAATGCCTTTGTCCTTATTTCACACGATATTCCATTCCTTAATGATGTTATCAATATCGTCTACCATGTGGAAAATCAACAACTGACGCGTTATTCTGGTGACTACTACCAGTTCCAAGAAGTCTATGCTATGAAGAAATCTCAGCTAGAGGCTGCCTACGAACGTCAGCAGAAAGAGATTGCAGATCTCAAAGACTTTGTCGCACGTAATAAAGCGCGTGTTGCAACACGAAACATGGCCATGTCTCGTCAGAAGAAATTGGATAAGATGGATATTATCGAGTTGCAAAGTGAGAAACCAAAGCCGTCCTTTGATTTCAAACCAGCTCGTACGCCAGGACGCTTTATTTTCCAAGCCAAGGATTTGCAAATTGGTTATGAACGTCCTCTGACCAAGCCTTTAAATCTTACCTTTGAACGCAATCAAAAGGTTGCTATTATCGGGGCAAATGGTATCGGGAAAACAACTCTTTTGAAGAGCCTTTTAGGGATTATCCCGCCAATCGCTGGGGAAGTGGAACGCGGTGACTACCTAGAACTCGGTTATTTTGAACAGGAAGTAGAAGGTGGCAATCGCCAAACTCCTCTTGAAGCTGTCTGGAATGCCTTTCCAGCTCTCAACCAAGCAGAAGTCCGTGCAGCCCTTGCCCGTTGTGGTTTGACAACTAAGCATATCGAAAGCCAAATTCAGGTCTTGTCAGGTGGGGAACAAGCCAAGGTTCGTTTCTGTCTCTTGATGAATCGTGAAAACAATGTTTTAGTGCTGGACGAGCCGACCAACCACTTGGATGTGGATGCCAAGGATGAACTCAAACGTGCTCTCAAAGAATACAAGGGATCGATTCTTATGGTCTGTCACGAGCCAGACTTCTATGAAGGCTGGATGGACCAAATCTGGGATTTTAATAATTTAACTTAAGAATGAGAGTAAAAGAAATACAGTACCGAATGTGGGTACTGTATTTTTGGGTTTTTAAGATTTAAAATTGTAGTCTTTCACTACTTCGATGCTGTCGATTGTGATAGCAGTCGTTGGTTTGTCTTTTTCATCTTTTTCGGCTTTGGCAATCTTATCCACAACATCCATACCGTCAATCACTTGACCAAAGACTGGGTGTTTGCCATCTAAACTAGGATTTCCACCTTCTTTGTAGGCTTCGATGATTTTCTTTGGATACTTGCTTGTAGGGAGTTTAGCAGAGGTATCTGTAGAGTTTTGGTTGATGAAGAACTGGCTGCCATTGGTGTTTGCTTGCCCAGTATTAGCCATAGCAAGAGCACCACGGATGTTATAGAGATAAGGAGTAATCTCGTTTTTGAAACCAGTTCCCTTGTCTTTAGTCTTATCCTTGTCATGCCAGATGGACTGACCACCTGTACCGTCCCCTTTTGGATCTCCAGTTTGGACCATAAAGCCATCGATGACACGGTGGAAGGTAATGCCGTTATAGTAGCCTTCTTTGGCATGAGTGAGGAAGTTTTCAACCGCTAGAGGAGCGAGTTTAGGGAAGAGCTTAATGCGAATATCACCTTGACTTGTGTGGAGAATCACTTCAACCTCGTCTTCAGCAACTTCCTTAGAAAGTTGTGGGAAATTGGCGTTTTCGTTTGTTAAAGCATCGTTTAACTCCTTGGCAGATTGTGCTGCTGCTTTGGAGCTTTCCTCAGCGGCCAAGCTAGAATCTACATAGTCATCACCACGCAGACTACGTTGGATGCTGCTACACCCAGCTAGGGCTACAGTGGACAGTAAAAGAAGGGTTGCTAGTTTTTTCATTCTGATCCTCTCAAAAATTCATTTCTACCATTGTACCCTAAAAGGAAGTGGATTTCAAATGTTAGTGACAAGACAGTTTAAGAGGAAGCCAACCAAAAATCACTTGATTAGAGATTCTTCTTTGGATGACGGTCGACAATGTCCTGGTACTGTTCCAGTATTTCCTCTCCCTTTGGAGTCAATTTGTAGCCACGAATCGAAAAGTGACAAGCTAATTCTTCTTCTGAAAAATGCTCATGAAGGGCTTGGTCCAAATTTGTAGCCTTCATTTTTAGAAAGTCCAGTAACTCCCTTCTTCTTTAGGATATTCTTTTTTTTATGGTAGCGTATTAGATGGTCAAGTGAGTAAAAAGCAGTTTCAATGGACAGCATAACCTTTTTCTACCAGAGTTTTGAGATGCTTAGGAGCATCAATGCCATAAGAGTACTCAAAGTATTTAGGGAACCAGATCTTAAGAAAGCTCGTAAAGCATCACAATTAGTAAAGGTTAATTCGAAAGAATTACTATATTGTAAAATAGCACATTTTCAAAGGATTTTTTCTTTTGGCTTCAATTCCTAATTAGTCAATGAACTGAATACTAGGTCTCGAAAAGAATTATGCTTCCTCTTTCTGTCTGAGTTCAAAGAGGTCTTCTACTTTCAGATTAAAAACTTGAGCAATTTTAAGAGCCATTTCCAGCGAAGGATTGTAACGGTTATTTTCCAAGTGCAGAATTGTCTCGCGTCGCATGCCGATGCGGTCGGCTAACTCCTGCTGGGTCATGCCTGTGGATTCACGAACAGATTTGAGATTAGTAATAATCTTGCTTTCTTTGGCCATGCTTATCCTCTACGTTCCAAGATAAAATAGACAACCGCAAAGATGCAAATCAAGGCAGCTATGCTAATAAATATCTGACCCATGTAAAGAGTGAGAACCCCCATATACCCAATGATAACTGATAGGATCATCAGTGCGCCTAGTATAAAAACAAACATCAAGCTAGCTGCCTTTGCTAAATTAGCATAAAAGCGTTCGTCCGGAGTTTCCTTGACATTTTTTAAAGAGAAAAAAACAAATACAATCACTTCAATAACGAGACCAATTCTCAAAATCCATTCTTTAATACCAGAACTTACGCTTGGGGTCGCAACCCAAATCCCTACTGTATAAAAAATGCTTGCTGCAGACACAAGTATCGTGTAAAGCTTAGCAGACAAGTTAAAAATAATCTTTCCCTTACCTTTCTGACTCTTATGTAGCCAGCTACAAATAGCTACAATTTGACCTGACACTGAAATACCAGTAATAACTAACTTGGGTCCCCAACTAAGATTAGAACCAAATAAAACAATAAAATCAATAAAGAGAGCTACGGCAATCATTGCAATGAGGCCACGCATTTTTTGACTTTTTTTCATGATAGACTCCTTTTTTATGTTATAAATATATAACACTTAAATTTCATGTTATAAATATATCACATTTAAATTTAGAAAGCAAGAATTTATGTGTCAAGGTGGCAATTATTTGAAAAAATTTTTTAATAAAAGCCCTTGATAGTCAAATAACTAAAGAATTCTTTGAAGTAATGCATCGGATTTGGTTTGGATAGTTTCGTTAATAATATTTGATGATAAAGAATTTTTGAAAAATCTAGATACTGTATGAATCTCTACTTTTTTTCTTAGACTGTATAAAGTCTGTCAGAATAAGCTTTGTAGGTGTAGAAGTTAATTTTTACAGAGGTTAAGTAAGGATTTCAGTACACGTCAATAGATGTCAAAATACTGATTTTAAGCGATTTTTGATTTTTGGAAACTCATTATATCGCACTACAAATCAATAAAAACTCTACCTTTTTTAGATAAATATATCATCTGGATATTGAAGTTAAGCCCTGCTATCATTTCGATGGCAGGGCTTTTTAATATTTGGTACACTAACTTCTTATCTATATTTTGGTGGATTTTAAGTTGACATCTACAAAGTTTAATGTTAGAATACATTCAAAAATATATTTGAATGAGGTGTTTTATGATTCAAAATGTTGTTACTTCAATAATCCTGTATTCTGGGACAGCCGTAGACTTACTTATTATCCTAATGTTATTTTTTGCCAAAAGAAAAAGCAGAAAAGACATCATTAACATCTATTTAGGACAATTTCTAGGCTCTGTTAGTCTAATATTGCTAAGTTTGCTTTTTGCATTTGTCTTAAATTATATTCCTAGTAAAGAGATTTTAGGTTTACTCGGTTTGATTCCAATTTTCCTAGGCCTCAAAGTTTTGCTTTTAGGAGATTCTGATGGAGAAGCTATTGCAAAAGATGGTTTGCGAAAAGACAATAAAAACCTGATTTTTCTAGTCGCTATGATTACTTTTGCAAGTTGTGGCGCTGACAATATTGGTGTCTTTGTCCCATATTTTACCACCTTAAATTTAGCGAATTTGATAGTGACTTTACTTACTTTTCTAGTCATGATTTATTTCTTGGTTTTTTCTGCCCAAAAATTGGCACAAGTCCCTTCTGTTGGAGAAACTTTGGAAAAATATAGCAGATGGTTTATTGCCGTTGTCTATTTAGGATTGGGGATGTATATTCTGATTGAAAACAACAGCTTTGACATGCTAAGGACTGTGTTCGGCTAGGAGAAAAAAATATGAAAAAAGATAGTATTTGCCAAGTGAATATTATAAATCAACAAAATGTTACAACCGCGACGAACTACCTTGAAAAGGAAAAAGTCCAAAAATCACTTCGTATTTTATCAAAGTTTACCGATAATAAACAGATAAATATCATCTTTTATCTCCTTGCTGTTGAAGAACTCTGTGTCTGTGATATAGCCTGTTTACTAAATCTTAGTATGGCATCTGCCTCCCACCATCTTCGTAAACTAGCCAATCAAAACATCTTGGACACTAGAAGAGATGGGAAAATTATATATTATTTTATAAAAGATGAGGAAATCAGAGATTTTTTTAATCAACTAGGATAACAACTATTTTTACTACTTTTCCATGATTATAGGGGGATTGTATATGAAATTTTTTGAAGAAAATTATTCACATGAACTACCTACTCGTATCAAAAATTTAAGAAAAAAACACAATATTACACAAAGCGAACTAAGCAATGCAGGTCAAGTTAGTCAAGTTGAAAAGGAAAAGCAACAAGTTACCACTTCAATATTGCTTTATTTGAATACTCAAACCGACTTAGACTATAAAGAAATTATTTTTGGAGATATTGCCAAGCTTGTTGAAAATATGTTTTACCACTGCTTCGGCTCTATTTTATTTAGAGATTTGGAAACTGTAAATAAAAGAATGAATTCTTTGTCGGATGATGACTTAATTTCTATACAATCTAGCTGTCTTAGACTTTCCAAGACATTCGCAAATTTCAATATTCAAAGAAAAAAATTTTTGATTTCTGATGAAACTGAAAAAATTATCCATAATGGCAAAAAGGTCATTAAAAAATCAAAAAAGATAAATCAATTTCAACAACAATGGACACATACGCCGAGTTAGCACCGCAAAGAAAGTTAGAATCTGTTAATCTTTATATCGATAAGATTGCTGAACTAACGCAATAACTACTCTACTATTTACTCTACCTTTTATTATGTAGCATTCTAAAAACATTGATGTACCAACGTTTCTAACAGCTAAAATAGAAATTATTTAATCTTTTACAGACCTAAACTATTCCCCTATTTAGAATCTATTAATTCATATTTTATAAATTAATTAGTAGATATCTTTTTTAAAATCCTTGATATTTCGCTGTTTTTAGTCTAATTGAAATCTATACTTTCCAAACCAGATCTTAAGAAAGC
>NZ_VMLS01000090.1:0-2345 GCF_013276805.1 Streptococcus sp. 1449 | reverse complement strand
TTAAACGCTTCAAGTCTAGTAACAGAATCCAGCCCAATCCGCTTGGCTTCCTGAGCAAGAGAGCTACTTGCGCCAGCTTGTCTCAAAGCTTCCTCAGCCTTGCGCCTTGATTCTCGTAAAGGTTCATCATGAAAGCTATTGAAACGCTGATTGATAGTGTCAGACAATTCTTGCTTGACTTCTTCCGCCTTAGCCTTGGCAAGTTCGATGGCATCCGTGATAGCTTTCTCACGCTTAGTAAATTCAGCGTCAAAGGCTGCGTCTGCTGCTTCTATCTGCGCTTGGATTTTGGCTTCAATGCCATCTTGTTGCTTAATCTGCTTGGTAATCGTACCCTCGTAAGAATACTGCGTATCATTTCCAGCTTTACTATCTGCGCTGATACGACCTCTTAGACCACCTTTGAAAGTAAAGCTCTGACTTAAGACAGGAACTTTAAAGGTTTCTTTCTTGTTGGTCTGAATGGTTACCCACTGCCCAACCTCAAGCAGTAAATGCCCTTGGTAGTTGAGATTATACGGATAGTAAGTCAGGTTTTTCAGATTGTAATACAGGTCATTTAAAGCGCTCTGGGTCATGAAGACATTGTCTAGTTCCAAAGACCGACCTGTCTTCATACCAACCGTAAGAGGCTTCTTATCTGTCTTACAAGTAATACCAGCTATCTGATACTCAATCTCACTCTTGGTTAAACCATGTAGGAAGTAACTGTCTGCGTTTATCGTGATATTTGACTCAGTTAAATCACGGATTTCCATCTTCCCTTCTCGGTTGAAGAAACAAGACATCCCTATCATCTGAGTCATAGCGCTCAGCATATCCCTAAATGAAAGTTTCTTTCCTTCAGGAACTTGCTCGACATGGTAACGCATCGCGCTGATTCCGAAATAGTCATTCGCTAACTCAATGCCTGTTTTCAGGCAGATTTCCTGAATAACCTCTCGTACTTCAGCTGGGAAATGCAAATCTGTCACATACTCACGATTGAGCTTAAACATACCATCCATAAGTTCAAGTGTGGTTGTGTTGCGGTTTCGGTCAATCTCAATATCGTTGATGAAGTATTCCCCCATCTTGACCCACTGGTAGGTATCCCCAACCAGTAGACCAATCTCAGGGTGCAGGGTATCCAGCTTATTGAACGTGGTAATGATACTGGTAAAGGTAATTTTACCGCTACCAGCGCAGGTTCCACCAGGCTTATAAGTATCGCCCTTGATGTAGCCATACTCAAAACTAGCCTCTTTGATATCCCGTGAAGTATAATCACCAACACGAATAGCCAGCGTCCTTTCCTTGGCAAACATGGCTCTGTCAAATTGTCGTCTGGTTAAAGCATCCATTTTCTTACCTCTCTACCAGATTAAATTTAGCGCCAGACCAAGGTTTAAACTTCTCAGTAAAGCTATAACTAGGAGCTGTCCTATCACCGACGTAGAAAGTCTTTGTGACTTGGCCATCCATGGGGTCTGGATAAGACACCTCAAAAAATTCAGATGATACAGCATGTAAAAGCTGACTTAATTCTCCCTGAGTCATCATACCCCATTCACAGTCTAGTTTGCGTTTGGTCGTGATACGGTCACGCACCATGTCGCCATTGGCATTACGCCCTGTTTCTCCATCGATATCTTGAATACCGACCTGAAAATATTTGGGAGGCTTCACAGCCACCCCATTGATTGTCAATTGTGCCATTTAACCTCCTAAATCTTGAGCAAGGTTTGACCTGCTCGTTCATGTTCCTTGTTGATTTCTTGGATGGCTACCCGTCCGAACTCATGGCCTGCGATTTGGATAACGATGTCGCCAGCCGGTAATGAATAACCTGTAGGTACATTATTAGCAGGCATTCTTTCAGCCAGTTTTTGAGCCAAGATAGAAATCCATCCTGTATTCCGTTCAAGAGGCATTACCGCTTCTTGACCAGCTTCTCCGACCCCAATGATGCTAGGAGAGTTGAATACACCGCCTCGTGCATACCAATCTACAGAGAATGATGGAATTCTAGGAGGCATCAAGCTGAAGCTACCAGATATATTAAAGTGAGGGAGTTTGATTTTTGGTAAGCTCCAATCAAAGTTAAAGAAGCTTTTTAGTTTATCGATACCACTTTTAACGATGTTTTTAGCATTATCCATTGCATCATTAAACAGATTCTTGAACCAGTTGGGGATTTCTTTCAAGGCATCTTGCATATTTTTCCATCTATCACCAAACCAAGAACCGATTTTTTGGAAAGGATTCTGAGTTTTCTTTTTTGCACTCTCAAATTTCTCGCCAAACCATGTATCAGCTTCTTTTACTCCATCTTTGATATCTTTCCATCTATCACCAAACCAAGA
>NZ_VMLS01000009.1:0-83676 GCF_013276805.1 Streptococcus sp. 1449 | reverse complement strand
ATGTATTAGGCACGCCGCCAGCGTTCGTCCTGAGCCAGGATCAAACTCTCATTAAAAGTTTGAGTTCTCACTCATTTCTGTCGCTGACAGATTTATTGTTTTTTCATTGTTCAGTACTACAACTTCAGTTGTAGTGCCCTGCACATTGGTTCGTCTTGTTCAGTTTTCAAAGGTCTTTGTCACTTACTTCTCTCAAGCGACAACTATATTAGTATATCACAGTCGCTTTCGCTTGTCAACACTTTTTTTGAAACTTTTTTAAACTTTTTTTCATCAAGTGTTCCAACCGCAACATACTATAGTCCGTACGGGATTCGAACCCGTGTTACCGCCGTGAAAAGGCGGTGTCTTAACCCCTTGACCAACGGACCAGAGTGGTTATTTTCAACTCTTACTATTATACAGTCTTTTCAAACTTTGTCAACACCTTTTTAAACTTTTTTTTACTTTTTTGCATGACTTCCTAATGGGTACGGATGTCAAACTCTTTAAACACAATACGTAAATCTCTTAACACTCTTTGACGCCCTCGGAAGCGTTCATCTCTTAAGATGCGTTCTAATTCTTCTTGTTGCTCTTTAGTTTGTTTATTTCTATAATTTCTTAGTGTTTCATGAAAGAGATAATAATCGTCTAGCCAGAGTCCTCCATCACTTATACGATGACTGATTTCACCCACTTCTTCATAAGGTTCTTTATCATATCTTCGTTTGTGGCTTTCTTGCTTACGGATATAGTCTAAAATTCGATTTCGAAACTTGGTTTTGAAATATTTCCTTAAACGAGGAATATCTTCTACTAGTCCTTCTTCTCTACTAATCAATTCATGTAAGCAAATCATTCCCTCTTGGTTCCAGTCCGATAGCTCCCATAAATGAAGGTAATATTCATTTCTACACTTATACACAGTTCCTTGGACTTCTTCATACAATTCTTTAATCATAATTTTCCCCTTTCTAGATACAGTCTAACAGATTAGAAACACTTTTGTTCCATTTTCTCCATTCTGTTCTCTACACCGTCTCAACTGCACAAAAAAGAGAGGCTCAGCCTCTCTCAGGGTTATAATTCTGCGATTTGGTTTAGGTTTACTTCTGCAACTGTGTCATTACCAAACATAGAGATAATCATTTTTACTTTGTTATTATCAATTTCTGTAATCTTACCAGTGTAGTCTGCAAAAGCACCATCAATAATACGTACGGTTTGACCAACCTCAACATCGAAATCAAATTCTTGAACAGTTTGTCCCATAGATACCAAAATGTCACGAATTTCTTGTTCCAATAATGGAGTTGGTTTTGATCTGTTCCCGTGTGATCCTACGAATCCTGTAACGTTTGGTGTGTTTCGCACAACAAACCAAGCTTCATCTGTCATGACCATTTCTACAAGAACATAACCTGGAAATCGATTTTCTTCTACTTCTTTTCTCTTTCCATTTTTTTCAACTTGCACTGTTTGCGTTGGAATTTCAACACGTAAAATATTATCCAACATATTGTAGGTTTGCGCACGTTGCAATAGATTTTCTTTTACCTTATTTTCATAACCAGAATAAGTTTGTAAAACAAACCACCCTTTATCAAAACTATCCATGATATTTCCTTTCATAAATAGAAGATTTCTAGTGTAATTAACTCCACTAACCTTCTAAAAAATGTTAATAAATCGAATCAAACCTGAAACAATCAACTGGTCAAAAATGTAAATAATTACTACAAAGAAAGCTGTGTATTCCATAATAGAACGAAAATCTCTCCAGCTTTCCTTGCGAGTTGGCCATGTTGTGTCTTTAAGAAGTCTAAAAATATCTCCAATAAAACGCATCGCTCTCTCCTATCTCGTTTCTCTGTGTGTAGTGTACTTGCCACAATGTTTACAAAATTTATTTACTTCTAGTCGTGTAGGCTTGGGGGTTCCACTGATCTTGATTGAATAGTTTCTCGAACCACAAACCGCACAAGCTAGGCTTGCTTTTTTTAGTGCCATAACGCCTCCATCTTATCTATTATAACAAGAAAGCTAGGCTTTGACAAGCATCTTAGCGAAATAGATTGACTACCGAATCCCATATTGTTTGAGCCTTTTCCTTAATCTTCGCATCCGAGATAGCCCGACTAGCCTCATCTACTAGACTTTGCGCACGTCCTCGAATATCAGACAAATTATCATCTGTCTGGCTATTATCATTGGTTTGTACTTGTCTTTTTGTATTGGCTGGTGCAATTCCATTTTGCTTATAAGCATTTTCAACCGTAAAGGTACTTCCTGGCGTATAAGGTAAAATGGTATTTGCAATATTTCTAAAGACATGGGCTGCACCGTTTGAAGTAGAACCTGCTAGATAGTGATTTTCATCAGTGGTCGGAAAACCAAGCCAATGACTAATCACCACATCAGGAGTATAACCAATCACCCACTGGTCACTTGTGTACTCCGGATTGAAAACTGCTTCAGTTGTTCCAGTTTTCCCTGCCATGACATAGTCTGCAGGCGATGAACTAATACCGGTTCCGTTAGTGAATGTACCCAACATCATACTGGTCATCTTATCAGCTACAGACTTATCAAGCACCCGTTTTTGTGAATTTTTATGGCTAGCAATAACTTGTCCACTAGCATTTTCAATTCTACTAATAAAATGAGCTTCCGGCATTAAACCTTCATTTGCAAAGGCAGCATATGCTTGAGCCATTTGCAGAGGATTGGTTTCGACACCACTTCCTAAAGCGACGCCGAGAACACGGTCGACCTTTTCCATGTTGAGTCCAAATTTTTCTCCTGCCTCAAAAGCCTTGTCAACGCCCAAATCATTAACAATGGCAACAGCAGGTAGATTAAGCGATTCTGCCAAGGCTTGATACATAGGAACTTCTCGACTCGTTTTAATTCCTGCATAGTTATCAACCTTATAGCTGTCATACTGCATGGTATGGTTATCCAAGAGCTTATTCAAAGCCCAACCTGCCTCAACTGCTGGCGTATAAACAACTAAAGGCTTAATTGTAGAACCAGGGCTACGTTTTGATTGAGTTGCATAGTTGAAATTCCGGAATCCAGTTTTATCATTGTCAGCAACTTGACCGACAACTCCACGAACTCCTCCTGTTTTCGGTTCAAGAGCTACACTTCCTGATTGAGCAAATGTTCCATCCTCTGCCCTCGGAAATAGCGAGGTGTTTTCATAGACAACCTGCATATTTGCTTGGTAGTTTTGGTCCAGCTCTGTATAAATGCGGTAGCCATTATTGACAATTTCTTCCTCTGTTAGATTATACTTAGAAACAGCTTCATTAACAACCGCATCAAAGTAAGAAGGATAGCGGTAATCTGAGATTTTTCCTTCATACTTATCGTGCAATTGCGAAGTCATATCAACTTCTGCAGCTTCGGTTTCTTGGTTTTTATCAATATATCCTGCTGCAACCATATTTTGTAAGACAGTGTCGCGACGATTAGTTGAATCTTCTACGGAATTCAAGGGATTATACAATTCCGGCCCCTTGAGCATCCCTGCCAGAGCCGCAGCTTGATCCAAACTCACTTCTGATGCAGAAACTCCAAAGTATTTCTTACTCGCATCTTCTACACCCCACACACCATTTCCAAAATAGGCATTGTTAAGGTACATGGTTAAGATCTGATCCTTACTATATTTTTTTGTTAATTCTAAGGCAAGGAAAAATTCTTTCGCTTTTCTCTCAACAGTTTGATCCTGAGACAGATAGGCATTTTTAGCCAACTGTTGGGTAATAGTAGAACCACCACCTGAACGACCAGCAGTGACAATCGCCAAGAAGAAACGGCCATAGTTAATTCCGTCATTTTTATAGAAAGAACGGTCTTCTGTCGCAATAACGGCATTCTGTAAATTTTTACTGATGTCAATCAGTTCAACGTAGGTTCCTTTTTGACCAGACAAGGCACCAGCCTCTTTTTCTTCACGATCAAAAATGATAGTCCGAGTTTTCAAGGCGTTTTGCAAATCGTTAACATTGGTTGACTTAGCTACAGCAAACAAATAGGTTCCAACTAGCAAGCCTGCACTCAAACCTAGTATAAGGACAATCTTTGTTAGATGATAGCGACGCCAGAATTTTCGAATCGGACCTACTTGGGCTAATTTTTTTCGATCACTGCGAGAACGACGCAAGCTAGTAGACCCAGAATCCTCTGATTCACTTGTTTCTTTTTTAAAAAGAGAAAGAAATTTCTCGAATAATTTATCTAATTTCATGCGTTTATTTTATCATCTTCATCATAGGAAGACAAGAATTTAGCTATTTTCTATCCAAATAGGGCTTTTTTTGTTACAATATCTGTATGCAATTCACTTTTACTTTACCAGACTCTTTACCTCAAATGACGGTTAAGCAATTACTGGAGGAACAACTCCTCATCCCTAGAAAAATCCGTCATTTTTTGAGGATCAAGAAACATATTTTGATAAATCAGCGAGAAGTTCATTGGAACGAGATGGTGAAACCTGGGGATGTTTGCCAGTTGACTTTTGATGAGGAAGATTATCCCGAAAAAGAAATTCCTTGGGGCAACCCAAATCTCGTTCAGGAAGTTTATCAAGATCAACACTTGGTTATTGTGAACAAACCAGAGGGGATGAAAACGCATGGTAATCAGCCAAACGAAATCGCCCTTCTCAACCATGTCAGTGCCTATGTTGGCCAAACCTGCTATGTCGTTCATCGTCTGGACATGGAAACCAGTGGCTTGGTTCTCTTTGCAAAAAATCCTTTTATCCTGCCCATTCTCAACCGCTTATTGGAGAAAAAAGAGATTTCTAGGGAATATTGGGCGCTTGTTGACGGAAATATCAACAGCAAAGAACTTGTTTTCAAAGACAAAATTGGGCGTGATCGCCATGACCGCAGAAAACGAATAGTTGATACAAAAAATGGGCAATATGCTGAAACGCATGTAAGCAGATTAAAGCAATTCCCAAACAAAACGACCCTTGTCCGTTGTAAACTAAAGACAGGGCGAACCCATCAGATTCGTGTGCACCTTTCGCATCATAACTTCCCTATTTTGGGCGACCCTCTCTATAACAGCAATTCAAAGACGAGTCGGCTTATGCTCCACGCCTTCCGACTGTCCTTTACCCATCCGCTTACTCTAGAGAAATTAAGCTTCACTGTCCCATCAGATACTTTTGAAACAGAATTAAAAAAGAATGGATGATTGTGTCATCCATTTTTCCATATAAGAAAAGCAAGACCAAGAGGCCTTGCTTTTTATCGACTCATGAATTATTTAGCAATTTTTGCGAAGTATTCAAGAGTACGAACAAGTTGTGCAGTGTATGACATTTCGTTGTCGTACCATGATACAACTTTAACCAATTGTTTACCGTCAACGTCAAGGACTTTAGTTTGAGTTGCGTCAAACAATGAACCGTAAGACATACCTATGATATCTGAAGATACGATTGGATCTTCTGTGTAGCCGTATGATTCGTTTGAAGCTGCTTTCATAGCTGCATTCACTTCATCAACAGTAACGTTCTTTTCAAGAACAGCTACCAATTCAGTAACTGATCCAGTTGGAGTTGGAACGCGTTGTGCAGATCCGTCAAGTTTACCGTTCAATTCTGGAATTACAAGACCGATAGCTTTAGCAGCACCAGTTGAGTTAGGAACGATGTTTGCAGCACCAGCGCGAGCACGGCGAAGGTCACCACCACGGTGTGGTCCGTCAAGGATCATTTGGTCACCAGTGTAAGCGTGGATAGTAGTCATCAATCCTTCAACAACACCAAAGTTGTCTTGAAGAGCTTTAGCCATTGGAGCCAAGCAGTTTGTAGTACATGAAGCACCTGAGATAACTGTTTCAGTACCGTCAAGAACGTCGTGGTTAGTGTTGAATACAACTGTTTTAACGTCGTTTCCACCAGGAGCAGTGATAACAACTTTTTTAGCTCCACCTTTAAGGTGTTTTTCAGCGGCTTCTTTCTTAGCAAAGAAACCAGTAGCTTCAAGAACGATTTCTACACCGTCAGTAGCCCAGTCGATTTGTTCTGGATCACGTTCAGCAGAAACTTTAACGAATTTACCGTTAACTTCGAATCCACCTTCTTTAACTTCAACAGTACCGTCGAAACGACCTTGAGTTGTGTCGTATTTCAACAAGTGTGCAAGCATAACTGGATCTGTAAGGTCGTTGATACGAGTAACTTCAACACCTTCTACGTTTTGGATACGACGGAAAGCAAGACGACCGATACGTCCGAAACCGTTAATACCAACTTTAACTACCATTAGTGATTTCCTCCTTATGAAAATCATGAAATTTTTATTGTGAAAAGAGTAACTTGAATCACTACAAATCACCTTTCAACAAACCTATTATATAACTATTTGAGTTGAATTGCAAGTACGGGCATTGTTTTTCTATGTTTGTTTCTTTTTAAGGCTATAAATCAAGAACTTCCTTACTATTCATATCGTAGCGATTCTACAGGATCCATTTTACTAATTTTACGCGCTGGGAAGTAGGCTGAGACATAACCAAGTAATAGAGCGAAAGCTAGAGTTCCTAAAACAGATAAAAGATTTAATTCAAAAACCTTCGTGATGGATGGGTAAAAGTGATTTACAACCGCATTCGCCAAACTTCCCACCCCTTGTGCAACCAAAAATGCCAGCAGCAAGGCGATTCCTACAATCCAGATAGCCTCGTAAATAAAAATTCCTTTGACATCACGATTTTGATAACCAACTGCCTTCATGACACCTATTTCCTTAGAACGTTGCATGATATTGATGTAAATAATGATACCAATCATGACCGCTGCTACCACAATGGCTTGTGATGAAAGTACAATCAACAATCCCTGAATGACACGAATAAAAGTAATCACAATATCAAGAACCTTCTGTTGAGAAAGAACAGTATACTTCTTGTTTTTCTGCAATTCTTCTGTTATCGCTTTTGTTTGTGATGGATCTTTGAGTTCCAAGATAAAATAAGATACAGCTTTTGTAAATCCAGCCTCTTTCAAAATCGTTTCCATTTGATGAGACGGCATGAAACTGTTGCTGTCCTCCAAGTCATCTTCATCATTGATTACACGTACAATCTTTGTTTGAAATTGAGCAGTCTTGCTAGCTTCAGCATCATTTTCTACAATGCTGGCTGAGACTGATTTGCCAATAATATCACTAGCTGTCAGATTTTTTCCTGTCTGTTCATTCCAATTTTTTAGTAAACTGCTTGGAATCGTCAATCCCTGTTCATTTGAATCCGTATAGAGGGAACCGGCTAATACTTTGTCCGCCTCATTACTACTAACAGAAATACTTGTATCCTCATATAGACTCACTACTTGAGCATAAGAAGGCATCGTTTGACTCAGATCCATTTCTTGACCATCTATAGTCATATTTGACATGATCATCCCAAAAGGACTCTCCAAATATTTAATAGCTTCTTTGCCAACTGTATCCGTGATATAGTTCTTATCATCTTGGTTCAAAAAGCCTCGTCCAACATTTTTTGTGTTTAAAGCAATCTGAACTTGAGAAGGGATTTGACCTCCATTCGTATTTTCATCAATCATCGAAATCAATGCATTTCCCAAGCCGAAAGAAATTAAGACTCCTACAAAACCGATTGAGGTTGCTAGCGCAATCAATAGGTTACGCCATTTTCTTTCCATAAAGTTATTTAAAGAAAGTTTGAATTTATTTTTCAATGATAATCCTTTATTTTTTGACTTCTTCAACGACTTCACCATCCTTCATTTTGATAATCACGTCTGCATATTCAGCAACCTCTGGATTATGGGTTACAATCAGTACTGTTTTCCCTGTTTGGGCTAATTTTTTAAACACTTCCAATACCATTTCTTGGGATTGAGAATCCAGCGAACCCGTTGGCTCATCTGCTACAATCATATCAGGCTGATTTACCAGTGCACGCGCGATTGCTACGCGTTGCTTTTGCCCGCCAGAAAGCTGTTTAACATTTTTAGCCATAAAAGGCTCCATGCCCAAGTTACTTAATTGCTCCTTTGCAATCATTGTCATCTCCCTGTCAGATAAATCTTTGACATAGAGAGGTAATTTGACATTATCCAAGACAGACTGATGAGGAATGAGGTTAAAGTTTTGAAACACAAATCCAATCTTATCTTTACGAAATTGAGTTAGTTCAATCTCTGATAAGTCACGGAGGGATTCCCCTTTAAACTCTAAATCTCCTTCATATTGTCTATCTAAACCGCTGATGATGTTTAGTAGACTGGTTTTGCCACATCCTGACGGACCATAAATCGCAGTGATTTTCCCTTTTGCGATTTGCAGATTTATATTCTCTAAAGCCTGCTCTTGATGTTTACCGTCCAAAGTGTAAAACTTTGAAATATTTTTAATGGATAAAATGGACATTCTTTCCCCCTTGTTTAAAACTGTTATCGTCATACATCATAATTATAGAAAAGCCTTCAAGCGACATCAGCACTGATTGCCACTATGAACCTACTGCTTAGAATTTTTTCTCTATTGCCTCGTTTGCTTCTGGATGTATATCAAGTAATACTCTTCGAAAATCTCTTCAAACCACGTCAACGTCGCCTTGCCGTACTCAAGTACAGCCTGCGGCTAGTTTCCTACTTTGCTCTTTGATTTTCATTGAGTATAAAATTCATTTTAACAAAAAAGCGGCATTCCCTCAATGACAGAAATGTCACTCCTATAAACTCTTTAACGATATCTTTCTAGATCCTCGCTCCATTCATTATCTAAACTAACGATTAACTTCTCATTGCCAAACATCCTCGCCATCATTTTTGCTTCTTCATACTTTTGTTTGGCTGTATCATAATCCGTCTGAATATAATATTTCCACTCCACCATCAAGACAATCGGTTGTTTTTGAAAATCTCGTGTTTTTTGCCCTATTTTATTTAAGGTCTCGACTGCCCTCTTAAAATAAGGAAGCAACCCCATAATCTCTATACAAGTTAAAGAAGCTAACAAGGAGTCTCTAAGTAAGTCCAAACAATCGAACTCTATCTTATCAACCTGAGAACTTAGTTTGTCATGAAAACAAAGAATGGTTTCATGCTCAGATTCTTTTATCTCACCCATATTTAAACCATCCATTAACTGACAGTTGAAATACAGTCTCAGTTTCAACAAGTCCTCGGCTTTATATACATCTCTGGATAGTAAGTCTTGAAGACTGTCCTCAATCACACTGCTTCCATATAAGGAATTACTAGTCATTCTCACTGCATCTATAGCTTGAAGACAATCCACTAGCACTTTCTCATCACGTGGCAAATCATCATAAAAATTCTCAAAAATCTCATCGAAATATTCTTCCTTTTGTTCTTGCAACTCCTTGTCTCCATAGTCAGGATGATGTAAAAGAAAGTACTTTAATTCTTGGTAACGCTTCGGTAATTCCTTATAATCTGGCATCAAGACGTAGGACGGAATTTCTAATCTATCTGCAATATATTCTAGGGTTTTTATCGTCGGGCGAAATTCTCCTTTTTCAATCCGCACCAACTGACGCACTGATAATTCAGACTCATCTCCGCAAAAAACTGGACGACTAAGGCCTTTCTCCTCTCTTAAAAGTCGCACTTTATCCCCTAACTCATTTATCTTGTTCATTTGCCCCTCGCATGATTATTAAAGATTTGATTTTCAAATAAATATATGCGATGATTATACCATTTTTCAAATAGAATTACAAAAAAGAGACAGGATAACTCCTGCCTCTAAACTGATAAACAATTATTTACGGCGTCCTGGTCTTTCTTTGTAGCCATAATATGCATCTGCCATAATTTCTTCCATGTCAGCTACCATTGGCAAGCGTGGGTTAGCAGGAGAACATTGGTCTTCATAAGCAAGCAAAGCAATTTCATGCAAGCTGTCTTTCCAAGCTTTTTCATCAATTCCTTGATCCTGGAAGTTCATCTTGATACCTACTGCAACACCAAGTTCGTAAACAGCTTTAGCGTATGCCTCAACTGCTTCTTCTGGAGTTGAGTGAGGCAAGCCAAGCATTTTCGCGATGTCTTGGAATTTCTCATCAGCTTTCCAGTAGTTGTATTTAGGCCATGTAGTAGTCTTAGCTGGACGAGTTCCGTTGTAACGGATAACGTACGGAAGCAAGATAGCATTTGTACGTCCGTGAACAGTGTGATGAACACCACCAATCTTATGGGCCATTGAGTGGCTCATTCCAAGGAAGGCATTGGCGAAGGCCATACCAGCCATTGTAGACGCATTGTGCATTTTCTCACGAGCTTCTGGGTCAGCTGTCTTAACAGATTTTTCCAACCATTCAAAGACAAGTTTGATTGTTTGAAGCGCAATACCGTCTGTATAGTCGTTAGCAAAGTTTGAAGTGTAGGCTTCAGTCGCGTGTGTCAAGACATCCATACCTGTATCAGCAGCGATAAAGTCTGGAACTGATTCAACCAAAGCAGGGTCAACAATGGCAATAGTCGGTGTCAATGAGTAGTCAGCCAATGGGTATTTGCGGTTGTTTTTCTTATCAGAGATAACGGCAAATGGTGTTACTTCTGAACCAGTACCTGAAGTTGTTGGGATACCGATGTACTTCGCTTTCTTACCAAGTGATGGGAAGCGGAAGGCGCGTTTACGGATATCCATGAATTTTTGAACCAAGTCACGGAAGTCGATTTCTGGTTGTTCGTAGAAGAGCCACATTACTTTGGCTGCATCCATTGGTGAACCACCACCAAGAGCAATGATTGTGTCTGGTTCAAATGCTTTCATCACCTCAGCACCACGTTCTACAGTTGTGATATCTGGATCTGGTTCAACATCTGAGAAGACTTGGATAGTTACACGGTTGCTACGTGCGTTCAATTGATCGATAACACGTTGAACGAAACCGAGTTTTTCGATAGATTTGTCTGTAACAATCAGAACGCGTTCAATATCTTCACATGTTTGAAGGTATTGGATAGAATTGCGTTCGAAGTAAATTTTTGAAGGAACTTTAAACCACTGCATATTATTTCTCCGTCTTCCGACTTTTTTGATATTCAAGAGGTTAATGGCACTAACGTTATCCCCAACTGAGTTGCGTCCGTAAGAACCACATCCAAGTGTCAATGATGGCAAGAAGGCATTGTAAACGTCCCCGATACCACCGAAAGTAGAAGGTGAGTTACAGATAACACGAATAGCTTTAACAGCTTTACCAAATTCTTTAGTCAATTCGTCGTCAGCTGTGTGGATGGCTGCTGAGTGGCCAAGACCGTTAAATTCAACCATTTGACGAGCCTTAGTAATACCATCTTCACGGCTTTCAGATTTCAAAACTGCGATAACTGGTGACAATTTTTCACGAGTCAATGGCTCATTTTCGCCAACTTCTTTACATTCTGCAGCAAGAATGTTTGTTCCTTCTGGAACTGTAAATCCTGCTTGCTCTGCAATCCAAGTTGCTGGTTTACCAACGATGTCAGCGTTCAATTTTGCACCAGCACAGTTTTTGCTGTTTGCTTTGACGCCGAAACAGAATTCTTCAAGAAGAGCTTTTTCTTTTTTATTTACAAAGTAAGTGTGGTAAGATTTGAACTCTGCTACAAATTCATCGTAGATTTCTTTGTCAATGATAACCGCTTGTTCAGATGCACAGACCATACCGTTATCAAATGATTTAGACATGACGATATCGTGTGCTGCTTGACGAATGTTTGCTGATTTTTCAACATAAGCTGGAACGTTTCCGGCACCTACCCCAAGAGCTGGTTTACCACATGAATAAGCCGCCTTAACCATGGCATTACCACCTGTTGCAAGGATTGTCGCAACACCTTCGTGGTTCATAAGGGCACTTGTTGCTTCCATAGATGGTTGAGTAATCCATTGCACACAGTTTTCAGGAGCACCAGCTGCGATAGCTGCATCGCGGACGATACGAGCTGCATGAGCAGATGATTCTTGTGCTGATGGATGGAAGGCAAAGACGATTGGGTTACGTGTCTTCAATGAAATCAATGATTTGAAGATTACTGTTGATGTTGGGTTTGTTGTTGGAGTAATACCACAAACAACACCAACCGGTTCAGCAATAAGAGTCAATCCTGTTACATCGTCTTCTTCGATAACGCCAACTGTCTTAGTGTGACGCATGTTGTTTACTACGTGTTCACAGGCAAACAAGTTCTTAGTTGCTTTATCTTCAAATACACCACGTCCTGTTTCTTCAAAGGCATGTAAAGCCAATTCTCCGTGGGCATCCAAAGCTGCTACTGATGCTTTGGCAACGATGTAGTCAACTTGCTCTTGATCCAATTTACGCATTTCTTCAAGGGCAACTAGAGCTTTTTGAACCAACTCATCTACGTGTTTTTCAGCAACGAGTTTCTTTTCCTCTGGTGTCACAGTTTTTTTATCAGCCATATTTTCCTCCATAGCTTTCAAGGAACGATATCCTTTGTTAATTTTTTCACAAGTTTATTATAACGTATTATTTCAACTTTGTAAACAGTTTCATAAACATTTCACAAAGAATTTTTAAACTCTTGTGAAACTTTTCTCATTTTCTTTTCTTATCAGGTTTTATCTTTGAAGTTTGTGAAATTTATTTCAAATATTTTTTATTTCACAAACTTGCTTGGAAGAGGGATTTGGAAAGAAAGGGATTTACAGGTAAGCGCTTACCTTGTAATTCTAATAATACCTCCTTTGATAAGGAGGCTTTATTTTTGTTGAAAAACGCCTTGTTTAAAAGTTCCTTCATAAACGACTTCTTGTTCTGTTGTTAGTTTCCCTTTTCCTTCAGCCTGACCATTTACAAAATCACCTTCGTAGGTCCAGCCTTCTTTAGATTGAAAGGTACCTTTTCCGTTGAAGGCTCCATTGTTGAAGCCACCTGTATATTGGTCTCCATTTTGGAAGGTAATGGTACCTTGACCATTCATTTTACCACGGACAAGACTGCCATCATAAACAATCGTTCCATTATCGAGTTTTAAGACACCTTTTCCTGGAATATTTAGAAAAAAGACGAGTACAGCACAGAAAACAATGGTAACTACTGCCAAAAGCTCTAAACGTGGACGAGTCAGATAGACACGATACTTTTCGTAAAAATTCGTAAGATTTTCCACCTTAACTCTCCTTTTCTAAACGTTCTAACCAAGCTTGACAGCCCTCTTGAACACGTCGATAGGTTTCTTCAAAATCTCCTGTATACCAAGGGTCTGGAACACTTTCAGATGAAAATGAGTAAATCTTATCTTGACAGTCTACTGGACACATCTGACGTAAGTCAGAAATATTTGAAGCGTCCATTCCGATAATATAATCAAAGGCTTCAAAATCTTCCTTACTAATCTGAAGCGATGTCTTGTTCTTGTCATAAGGAATCTCATACTCTTGAAAAATTCCCTGAGTCCCCTTATGAATCGGATTGCCATGTTCCCAAGAGGAAGTTGCTCGACTTTGGATTTCGTAGTTATCTGTCATTGATTTCATAACAAACTCGGCCATAGGGCTACGGCAAATATTTCCCAGACAGACAAAGACTAATTTTTTCATCCCATTTCCTTTCTTTTATAGAAAACGGGAGTTCGTGATCCCGTCTTATTTTTCAATTGCGCCTTCTAGTGAAGCTGTTTCTTTCAGCGGTAATACTGTCTTGATAGCAGCTAGTTCAAAAGTCAAGTAAACTCCATCTACGTCAAGAACTATTGTTCCCTTCTCCGTATCTACTTCATCGACTGTTCCATAAAGTCCACCGATTGTAATCACTTCATAGCCTTTTTGTAGTTTATTTAAGCTTTCCATACGCTTTTGAGCTTGTTTCTTTTGAGAGCGTTGCATAAAGAACATCAAGGCCATCATACCTACAAGCATGATTAAAAAAGTAATATTTGGATTCATTGTTTTCTCCTTTGTCTTTTACATAGGACTACTATATCAAATTTCAGCTACTTTTACAAGATTGTACCTTACTTTTCTGGTAAGAAAAACCAGAGCTTACGCCCTGATTTTTAGGATTATTTCAAGTTTCGAACAACTTTTACAAGATTTTCTACAGTAAAGCCATATTCTGCCAATACTTTTGGTGCTGGGGCAGAGGCTCCGAAGGTATCAATACCTAGAACGGCACCATCGAGACCAACATATTTGTACCAGTTTTGACTTGCACCCATTTCGACTGCAACACGACGGCGGACTGCATTTGGAAGAATCTCTTCCTTGTAAGCTGCATCTTGTTTATCAAAGACATCTGTAGATGGCATGCTGACTACGCGGATTTTTTCGCCTTGACTAGCCAATTCTTTGGCAGCTGAGACAGCAAGATTAACCTCTGAACCTGTCGCAATCAAGATCGTATCAAAGTCTGCTGCATTTTCATAGACAACATAGGCACCTTTTGCAACCTTGTCGAAGTCTGTTCCATCTTCAACAATCAAGTTCTGGCGTGTCAAGACAAGGGCAGTTGGTGTTTTCTCACTTGTCACTGCAAGGTACCAAGCTGCTTGCGTTTCACGCGCATCTGCTGGACGGAAAACATTTAGATTTGGCATAGCACGAAGACCTGCCAAGTGCTCAACTGGTTCGTGAGTCGGACCGTCTTCCCCAACTGCGATTGAATCGTGAGTAAAGACATAAGTCACAGGAAGTCCTTGCAAGGCTGACAAGCGAACAGCTGCCTTCACATAGTCAGAGAAGACGAAGAAAGTTCCACCGTAAACACGAAGCCCACCGTGAAGGGCCATCCCGTTCAAGATCGTTCCCATGGCAAATTCACGAACACCAAACTGAATGTTACGGTTCAAGCGATGAGCATCGTCTTGAAGTCCGTCAGTCTTGATATAAGTCATGTTTGAGTGAGCTAGGTCAGCTGATCCACCTAGGAAGGTTGGTAATTTAGCTGCCACAACATTCAAGGCATCTTGACTTGAATTACGAGTTGCTTGAGAAAAACCATTTTCTAAAGCTGGGAAGTCTGCTGGAGTCACTTCGACTGGATCACGTCCGTCGATGATGGCTTCTACTTCTGCAGCCAGTTCTGGATGAGCTTCTTTATAATCTGCAACTAATTTAGTCCAAGCTTGATAAGCTGATGCGCCACGGTCTGCAACATGTTCTTTGAAATCAGCATAAACTTGTTCTGAGATTTCAAACGGTTCATAACCCCAACCGAGAGCTTGACGAGTAGCTGCAGTTTCATCTGCTCCAAGAGGAGCACCGTGTACAGCATTCGTTCCTTGTTTGTTTGGAGAACCGTATCCAATAACAGTCTTCACTTCAATCAAAGATGGTTTGCCTGAAGCTTTAGCTGTTTCGATAGCAGCATGGATTGCTTCCAAGTCTGTTCCATCTTCAACCAAGGCAGTATGCCAACCGTAGGCATTGTAACGGTCACGAACACTTTCTGTAAAGGAATCCTTTGTCTCACCATCCAAGTTGATGTCATTTGAATCATAAAGAACAACCAACTTGTCTAGTTTTTGCAAGCCTGCGTATGAAGCCGCCTCGCTTGAGACACCTTCCATCAAGTCTCCGTCTCCACAGATAACATAAGTATAGTGGTCAAAGATATTGTAGCCTTCACGATTATATTTGGCTGCCAAGAAACGTTCTGCTTGGGCAAAACCAGTGGCAGTTGAAATCCCTTGCCCTAGAGGACCTGTGGTAGCATCAATTCCTGCTGTATGGCCAAATTCTGGGTGACCTGGTGTTTTTGAACCCCATTGACGGAAGCTCTTGATCTCATCCATGCTGACATCTTCAAAACCAGAAAGATGAAGAAGGGCATAAAGGAGCATTGAACCATGGCCTGCTGAAAGAATAAAGCGGTCACGGTTAATCCAGTTTGGTTGAGCTGGATTGATACGAAGTTGTTTTGTAAAGAGGCTGTAAGCCATCGGAGCTGCTCCCATAACCACACCTGGGTGACCTGAGTTAGCTTTGTTGATAGCGTCAATACCTAGGAAACGAATTGCATTAACAGATAGATTTGACATAGAATTTCCTTTCTATTTGAGGTGATTATTGAATCACACATTCTATTTTACTATTATATGAAAATTATCCGTATCATGCAACATACGGATAACCTCCAAAGAATATTTTTATATTATAGCAAAGCTTTAAATTGAATGTTAGAGTCTTGTTCAAAACAATCATCAAAACCACGTGGATGATGGTATTCTACTAAGTGTTGATCTTGAGGATAAGTGTACTTACCGCCAACTTCCCAGATAAATGGATGGAAATCGTATTGCAAGCGATCTTTTCGCATTTTCCAAAGTTCTAGAATCTCATTAGTAGAAGCCATGAAGTTAGACCAGATATCATAGTGAACTGGGATAATGACTTTGGTACGCAGATTTTCTGCCATACGAAGAAGGTCGATAGATGTCATTTTGTCTTGGATACCTACCGGATTTTCACCATAGTTATTCAAAGCAACATCAATTTTAAAGTCTTTACCATGTTTTGCAAAATAGTTTGAGAAGTGAGAATCTGCACCATGATAGATGGTTCCACCTGGTGTTTCAAAGATATAGTTAACAGCCTTTTGAGCCATTTCTTCATCTGTAACAGCCAAGCCAGCAAGTTCACCGCCTGTCTCATCAGCACCGTTCACTGGAAGAGTTACCAAGCAAGTACGGTCAAATGATTCTACTGCATGAATCTTCATATCTTTTAATTCGATAGTGTCACCTGGCTTCACAACGATGATACGTTCTTTTGGAACACCCCATCCTTCCCAGATTCGTCCACAGTGGTAAGGACCGATAAACTTAACATGCTCTAACTTAGGATTGTTGAGAATTGCTGCAGCTGTGTATGGGTCGATATGATCACTATGGAAGTGTGAAACTAAGTAATAGTCTAGTTCGTTGATAGCAAATGGATCGATAACCATTGGCTGAACACGCAAGTTTGGTTGCAACTTACGAACACCAGCCATATTTGCCATTTGGTGCCCACGAACCATATCTTTCACTTTTTTGGTTGATTTTCCACGATTTGACCAAAGGTCCATGACAACGTTAGCACCAGCTGGTGTCTTAATCCAAGTACCACAGTTGCCTAGCCACCACATGGCAAAGTTGCCTTCAGCTACGACTTCTCCTTCTATTTCTTCGTTGAGCCAGGTCCCCCACTCTGGGAAAGTAGCTAAAATCCATGACTCTCTTGTAATTTCTTTGACGTTTGGCATATGTTGCCTCCTTTGGATATAATTGTTATCTTTGAGATTAGTATACCACCCTTCAAAACACTAAAAAAGACCAAGAAAAACACAGGTTTGTGTTCATCATTGGACTGTCCTTCAAATATCTTCCAAAAAAGCTTGAACTACTATTTCTTGATTTATAAGTGTTTGAACCTCTTCTTGGAACTTACTAGCCAACTTGCTGTCTACAATATAAGACGAAATAAGACTAGAAAGATTTTCACTGAAACTTTTGCCCTCATTACGAAATATATTGTGTTTAAGATAGTCTAGCATTTTCAAAATATCTTCTGCTTCAAGGATAGGATTAACCCTTAAAATCGGAAATCTGCTATCCAAATCATCATTAGTAGTAATCACTACATCAACTTGTGCAATATCTTCCACACTCTTAAATTGTTCTGTTGTAAATACAGTGCCAATTTGCTCATTTGGAAAATAAAGTTTGCATTGTTTCAGCAAAAGTCTCGAAACCGCAACACCTTCATCACAAACGAGATAAACTTTTTTCATATTTTTTTGAGACGATGGTGTATACTTTAAAAATCCTCCAATATGAATCGTCAAATAGGCAATATCATCGTCTGTTAGCCGAATAAACCATGCTCCTTCTAAAATTTCCGCAGATTTTCTAGTGACTAAAAATAATTCTCCATACTTGGATCGAATTTGTTTTGTTAGAGGATTTTTAGAAAAAATACCGTAAGTCTTTCTAAATAACAAGGCTTTACAGTGGATCATCAAATTTCGTAACAAATCATCCTTGTTCTCAATCTCCATTCGGATTTGTGATTCAAAATACCAGATAAATTCTTCTAAAGCAAGTTTTAATTGCCGAAAATCATCACTTTCTGCATGAATATCCAAATCTTTACGATAGGAGAGGAGGAGAACAGCTACAAGAGAAACTTCAAGTCCTGACAAAGAAATTTCAAACTTTTGAAACAACCGTTCTCCTAGCTTCTTAGACACCTGATACTCTATTCTTTTTCTTATCAAAGAAAATTCTTTCTCTATATCCTGATGTCTTTCTTGATACTGTTCAACATTATGACAGCTTAACAGCAAATAAGGTAGAACCTGCAACATAAAAGTTATTTCATGATGGTTTATTTTCTTCCCTAAATCTTGTTCAACTAAAGGAACCTGTTCCTTAAAAAATTGGTTCATTTCAACAGAAAGCAAACACTCATCATCTAACCTCTCTTTCATCTTATCTTCTAAAATAGATACAAAAGTGGCATTTTCTTCCATAAAAATATGATATAGAAGCGATTGAAGATACTGAATTTTATTAAGAGGGTGGGCATGAAGGTGGTATCCCTGTGACTTGCTCACTTGCAAGATCACCTGATATTGTTCCAAAGTTAGTTGATAACGAATACTATTCAAATCATTGAGAACAGTATTCCTAGATACCTCTGTTAACTCTATCAATTTTTCAATCGTAATACGTTCTTTAGAAATACCTATCCATAGTAACATTATCATCATACGTTCATGCGCACTCATGATATAATCGTACGAATCTACTTCCGATAATAGTTTACAACAAGCATCTCTCTGCTCTTCCGTTAAGTGAATACCAATTCGTGGAATACTAATGATGTGAAGCGCCTCGTCAACCAGAGCAGCATTGATTTTGTCAATGTGATAATAAATTTTCCTTCTTGACTCTTTCAAATCTTTCGAAATCGCCATAATCGTTTTGGACGTTTCTTGATCCATCAAATATTGAAGCAAATCACAACTTGCCTTATCCAGTACCATATTAAAAAATCCCCCAAATCTATTGATATCACAGCAATTCTTTTTATTTTACCATATATATCAAGCGCTATTTCTAAAAAATCTTTCAAAATTACTTCAACTCCAACTTTACTCTCAATAAAAATCAAATGTAAAAAGAGGAGCTAAATTTATCTTTTTCTCCTCCTTCATCGTTCTTACTTTTGACCATAATAAGCATTTGGTCCATGTTTACGTTGGTAGTGCTTTTCTAGTATGTACTGGGGAGCAGGTCCAACTCTTGGATTGATTTGTTCTGTAAAGCGATTCATCTTTGATACTTCCTCTAGTACGACAGAGTGATAAACAGCATTCTCTGGATTTTTGCCCCAGGTGAATGGACCGTGATTGCGTACAACAATTCCTGGTACTTCAACCGGGTTAAGTCCGCGATGTTCAAACTCTTCTACGATAACCAGGCCAGTATCTTTTTCATAGGCCACTTCTACTTCATCCTTGGTCAAACTACGGGCACAAGGGATTGAACCGTAGAAATAATCTGCATGGGTTGTTCCGTAGAAAGGAATATCACGACCTGCCTGAGCCCAACCAACAGCTTCTGTCGAATGGGTGTGAACCACACTACCAATTTCTGACCAAGCCCTATATAATTGCACATGAGTTGGGAGGTCGGAAGATGGTCTTAAATCCCCTTCTAGGATCTTACCATCTAGATCAGTCACTACCATGTTTTCAGGTGTCAATTCGTCATAATCCACGCCTGATGGTTTGATAACAATGACACCGAGTTCGCGATTGACTTCCGATACATTCCCCCAGGTAAATTTGACAAGTCCATGTTTTGGCAATGATTGATTGGCATCACAGACTCGTTTACGCATAGCATTGATTACTTGATTCATCTTACATCAAACCTGCTTTCTTAATGAGTGGATAGAGAAAAGCTTGCGCCTCTTGAACGGCTGCGCGTGTTTCTTCTACTGTTTCACAATTTTCAGACCACATTTCGATTAGGAAAGGTCCATTATAATTGGTTTGTTTTAAAATATCGAAAGCTTCTTCCCATTTGACACAACCTTGCCCAAAAGGTACATCTCGGAACTGCCCCTTTGAACTTTCTGTCACTGCATAAGTATCCTTGAGATGGAGAGCTGCGATGGCATGATGACCAAGATAAAACTCACTATAGATATCATTATGCCATGCAGACACATTACCAATATCTGGATATACAAAGAGGAAGGGAGAGTCAAGCTCTTTTTCTATAGCCAAATATTTTTCGATGCTATTGATGAAAGGATCATCCATAATTTCAATAGCAAGTACCACCTGAGCTTCTTCAGCCCAGTCACAGGCTTTTCTCAAATTTTTGATAAAACGTTGGCGTGTCTGGGGTGACTTTTCCTCATAGTAAACATCGTAACCAGCTAATTGAATCGTACGAACTCCCAAGTCTTGAGCTAATTCGATACATTTTTTCATGAGTTCTAGAGATTTTTCCTCTAGAACTGGATCTTTTGAACCCAATGGGTAGCGACGATGGCCTGAAAAACAGATAGAAGGAATACGAACACCAGTTTCATAGATTGCTTTGACAACTTCCAAGCGTTCTTCCTTACTCCAGTCAAGTCTTGCTAAACGCTCGTCACGTTCGTCAATAGACATCTCGACAAAATCAAAGCCTAACTCCTTGGCAAAATTTAAACGTTCTAGCCAAGTAAAGTGTGTTGGGGTTGCCTTTTCATAAATTCCAATTGGACGTACCATGATTTACCCCCAAATTCGTCTGATTTCATCCTTGAAGGCACGCGCTGCTCCTGCTGGATCCGCAGCCTCTGTAATTCCACGACCTGCGATAAAGGTAAAGACATCAACACCTTCAAAGAGTTTGAGAGTATCTACATCTAGACCACCTGTTACAGATACACGGAAGCCCATGTCAATGAGTTTTTTAACCTTATTAAGGTCTTTTTCACCCCAAGTTTCACCAGCAAGAAGAGCATCACGAGATTGGTGATAAATAGCTTGTGAGATACCTGCATCTAGCCAAAGCTGAGCTTGTTCAAAAGTCCAATCGCCATAAAGCTCGATCTGGATTTCGCCTCGTTCTCCTCGTTCAGTCTTGATAGCCTTTAGAGCTGCTTCCATAGTAGGGATGGTTGCACAACAGATACAAGTCATCCAGTCTGCTCCACGAACCGCATTATTTTTAGCAACTGTTCCACCAGCATCAGCACATTTTGTGTCTGCCACAATAATCTTATCTGGGAAAAGGCTACGCAAGACTTCAGCCAGTTCACTTCCAACTTGAAGCAAGCAAACAGTTCCAGCTTCGATAATATCTACTTCCTGACCAACAGAAACAGCTGCTTTAATCGCTCCTTGCAAGTCTGAATGGTCTAATGCAACTTGTAAATTAGGTATTCTTTTTGTCATTTCTTTATTCCTCTTTCTAACTTTCCAAGTCCAATCCTTCGAGATAAGGGCTATCCTTAGATTCTTCAATCATAGCCAAGACATCTTCTTTAGTCTGGCAAGCCTGTAAACGTGCAATAGAATCGTCTAATTCAAACAGAGCAATAATTTGTGGAATGGCTACACTTGTGTGAATTTTTGAGCTTGTTGCTGCCAGTGCCAACAAAACAGATACCTCTTTCCCATCTGAAAATACAACAGGATTTTGTAAGGTAATCAATGAAAAGGCATCACTTTGCACACCAGCTTCAGGTCTAGCATGGGGCATAGCCATACCTGGCATCAAGATATAGTAAGGCCCATACTCTTCAGTCGATTCAATGATAGCATCGTAATACTCTGGCAAAATTGCCCCACTTTCAATTAAGGGATCTACTGCTACCTTGACTGCTTCTTTCCAATCGTTAGCCTCTAAACCTAGTCGGATCGAGTCATTGTCAATTAAAGCTTGTTTTAAATTCATATCTGCCTCCTTTATTTAAGAGGGAGAAGGACAGAAACGATAACTCTCAGTTTCTGTCCAGCCCCCTCCAACCTTTTACTGTAGTGCTTGACTGAGTTTTTCGGTGATTTCTTTATCATCCATCAAGTTATCAAGCCCAATTAACTTCCCATTAGTTCGCCCTTCCAATTCTTGAATCAAATGAAGAGAAGCGATTACGATGTCATATCCTACTGCTAAACCTTTAGCTTCACCGACACTGCATGAATTGACTGTAAAATCTGTTTGATTAAGCTTACGGAGAGCATTTTCAACCTTCATCTTGATAACCATTGATGAACCCATTCCATTTCCGCACGCTGCTAATACTTTAACCATTTTATTTCTCCTTTTCTAGATACTAAGCTTCTTCTTGAACTTCACCGTTGTAATATTTCTCTTTATCTTTTGCTTTGGCAAATTGAAGTTGAGGAATAACAAGCAAGAAGAGACACACAAGTACATAACCAACAATAGCAAGGTATTTGAAGATATATCCAAATCCAAGCCATGGGAATTCAAAGTCGATATTTCCATGGTAGCCACCATAAGATGCCAAATCGAGAAGGGCCACACAAAGAGCTCCTAGAGCAACTTGAAGGACGCCTGATATAAAGGAAAGGATAACAGCCGCTTTCCATCCGCCGCGTTTATCAGCGTAGACCGCAATGGCTGCATTGTCAAAGAACACTGGTACAAATCCTGTAATAATAAGAATCGGATTTTTAAAGACGATGAGCAAGACAATTGTAATCAATTGACCAATCAAACCAAAGGTAAATCCTGACAAGACAGCATTTGGAGAACCAAATCCATAAGAAGCTGCAACGTCAACCGCTGGGAATGAACCTGGCAACAATTTGTTTGAAATACCTTGGAAGGCGTTTGTCAACTCAGATACGAACATTCGGACACCTTGCATCAAAACGAACAAGTAAACTGAGAAGGTAAAGGCTGTTTGGATAATGTACATAAAGAAATCTTGTTTAGCAGGATTGAATAGAGTTCCTGAAGTGATGACTTCTTTATTAGACATAATGTCTGGACCCAAGATTAAAAGAATGGCTCCGAAGAATACGAGCATCAAGGTAGCAGATGCAACAACTGTATCGTGGAAGATTGAGAGGAACTTAGGTAATTTAAGATTGTCTAAACTTTCTTCTTTCTTACCAAAGCGTCCTGCTACTTTATCTACAAACCAGATTGCAAATTGCTGTTGGTGACCAATCGCAAATCCGCCACCACCAGTCAAGCGTTGAGTTGCCTCAACAGTCATATTTGAACTAACTGCCCAGTAAAGTCCACAGATGATACCAATCGCTGCTGTACCGTAAGCATTGCGCAATTGTGGTACTAAGAATAGAATCATAAGAGATACTGTTGCAGCTTGTTGTACCATGATGTGACCAGTAATAAAGAGGGTTCTTACCTTCGTAATCTTTCGAAGAGCTACGAGCAAGATATTTATTCCGAAACCAATCAATAGAGCTGTAGTTGCAGTTCCAACAAAATCTGGAAACTCTGCTGCAATTTTGTTGTTTGCTGCAGCAAGTCCAAAGTAAGGGTCGATAACCGCTGCACCAATTTGGAATTTGTAGTTAAGGGCTGCTAAGATTGGACGGAAGGTTGTAACCAAACCACCAGCACCCACGTTAAGCAACATATACCCTACTGTTGCTTTAACAAACCCTGAGAAAACGTCATGGGCAGGTTTTTTCAAAAGTGCGTATCCTATCAACACCAATAAACCTACGAAAAATGCGGGATTCTGCAAAATATTGCTAGAAAACCAATTTAGAACACTTGAAACGACTTCCATAATTGTTCTCCTTTTGAATTGTTTTTGTAAGTTTATTATATAATGCGAAAGCGCAAACAAAAAGACCAAGAATTACACAGCGGACTGTTCACTCTTGGACTGTATGATTTATGATGTTTTACAAATTATCTTATTTTCTCGTAGCTAGATAATAGGGAAGAATTTTAGAATAAGACTTCAATAAGCCTTCTACGATTTCTTCTTCAGACGAATTTTCTGTCACAGGAACGTCTGCCTTCACTAAAACTTTACGGACTTCTTGGCTGCCTATCTTCTCGACTAAAGTGCGACGATTTTCTTCGTTCGCCTCCCACCGTTGACTTTGACCATCAGAGTAGGCTAGATAATAAATCCCTTTAACGGTTGGAATGTCTAAAACTTTGGCCTGCTTGCCCAGTGTTTGCTCATCCTTCTTACGCTCGATGAAACTGACTTCCAAAGAAATTCCAAAGTCAGTAGATGTCCCATACAAACGTAAGGCCATCATAGGTTCTGTCACTTGTCCGTCTCTCTGTAGATAAACCCAAAAATGTGGTCTCAAACGCTGGGCCTGATTCATCCACTGACTAGTCTGTTGGAGTTGCCATTCTGGATGGCTTGCTTGAAAGGCTTTGGCCAGTTCTGTAAAAGCCTTTCGTGCCTCTTGGCCTTTATAGCGCAATTCCAGCATCTTCTCTCGCTCTGCTCCCGCTTTATCAGGATTACGGTACTGCAAACCAGCAAAGTCTAAATAATCTCTTATCTTATTCAGCATCCGTTTCATCTCCTCTAGCTAGCAAAAAATCAGGATAAACCTGATTTTACTTATTCTGTATCTACAACGACATAGCGATTGGGCTCGTCACCCTCAGAGTAACTGGTCACGCCATCCATACGTGAAATAATACGGTGGATAATCTTGCGTTCGCTATTCGACATTGGATCTGTCTGACGACTGCGTCCTTCTTCCAAAACACGAGTCGCCAATTTTTGCGCATAGGTCTGCAAGACTTCTGCACGGTGTTCAACATAATCATTGACATTGATTGTAATATAGAAGGTTCTTGAATAGCTATTATAAAGATAATTTTGAGCCAACAGTTGCAAGGACTTCAAGACTTTACCATGGTAGCCGATAATACGACCTGGTTCGTTGGTGTTAATTTGTAGATTGATGCTACGACGGTTATAGTCATTTGAAATCGTCGCCTCAACGTCCATATAATCAATAATTGTTTGAACATAAGTCGTTACTTCCGTAGCTACTTGTTCAATATCAAAGCTTGGTCCAACTTTCAAGCCCATCTCTGTCAGGTCTTGATTTTCAGTCTGGTCTTGCTCAGTTTCAAGGTCATCAGCGCCCTCATCTTCCCTCATCGCTTCCTCGATTTGAAGTTCATTTAAAATCTCAATGTGACCAGTTTCTTCTAAGATAGTGCTGGCATGTCTTTCATGTTTTAAGATTTCAGCCTTGACTTCATCAGAAATACCTTGGCCTTCTTCCTCAATCTTTTTAATCGCCTCTACAACATGACCCAAATCAACGGTCGCTTCACTAACTGTTTTAACAGGCTCATTCAAATCATTGATTTGTTTTGGAACTCCCTTTACAGCTTGTTGATTTGCTTTGACAACAGTCGTTTCACTAATCGCTTCAATATGCACTTGGGCTGGTTTTTTACCAAATAAACCAAGAAAGCCTTTTTTCTCCCTAGAAATGACTTTAATATGTGCCTTCTTCCTTGGAATATCTAATTCTTTCAATCCTTTTTGGATTGCTTCTTCAACAGTTGAACCTGTAAATACTACCATTACCAGATTCCTCCTTATTATTTCGTTTTCTGAGCCTTTTTCTTGGCTTTTCTTTTTCTATTTTCCAAATCTTTCTGTGCCTGTACTACAGCCTCGCGCTCTGCGATAATCTTGAATGGATTGTTCAAGAAATAGGTTTGCAAGACTTGATAAGCATTAGACACTGTCCAGTATAGGGCGACTCCACCTGGCGCATAAACTGCAAAGATAAAAATCAAGACTGGAATCCCATACATCATCGCAGTCGTAGCGCCATTTCGCTCAGACAAAGCTTTGTTGGACAACCAAGTACTTAAAAAGGTGAATACTGCTGCTAAAATCGGAAGAACAAGGGTTGTATCCACACTACCAAGGTTAATCCATAAGAAATGACCTGTCTTTAAAAAGTCAACTCTTGATAGGGCTTGGAACAGGGCCAAAATAACCGGCATCTGAATCAAAATCGGCCAAAGAGAGTCTGACTGTCTGACACCCATTTCTTTAAATACTTTACGCATTTCCTTCTCTAGTTTGGTTCTGCTTTCCATATCTCGACCTGGATATTGTTCTCGAAGCGCCTTAATGCGT
Source organism: Streptococcus sp. 1449 (assembly GCF_013276805.1). NCBI lineage: Bacteria > Bacillati > Bacillota > Bacilli > Lactobacillales > Streptococcaceae > Streptococcus > Streptococcus sp. 1449. The sequence goes on along the minus strand of NZ_VMLS01000009.1, from coordinate 57,577 downwards.
GGCTGAGCTTCCTGCATTTTCCTAGAAGCCACCATTTGCACCTGAAAGACTGGCAAGAGGACTGTACGAATCAAGACCGTAAAGAGAATAATCCCCACTCCGATACTAATATCAAACGATAAAAAGCGAATGATTTCCGCAAAGAAGTAAACCAATTTACTCCAAAAATCAGCCGAATCGGCTGTAATATCGCTAGTTACCCCATTAGTCGCACAGGCTGTCATGATCAATAGAGACAGTCCTAGCAAACTAGTCAACTTTAGTTTCTTTTTCACTCCCATTTCCTTCCTGGTAAATCTTTGATAATTTTAATACGTGGAGTAGATTTTTCTCCATCTCTGCGTATCCCAAGGTTTCAACCCCTTTTCGAGCAATGACAACAAAGTCGACATCTTCTACCAGACTCCCTTTTGCATTCTGGATAATATGTCGGATTCGTCTCTTGATTTGATTTCTAGTGACCGCATTCCCCAGCTTTTTGCTAACTGATAGACCTACTCGAAAATGATTTTTCTGGTTTTCTAGTTGGTAGACGACAAATTTGCGATTGGCAAAACTTGTCCCCTCCTTGAAAATCGCCTTAAAATCTTTCTCTCTTTTTACACGAAAGTTTTTCTTCAAAACTCAACTCCATCTATTAAATTACTACTATTATACCATATTTTTCAAAAAAGCCAATCATAGCAAGGTTTTGGACAATTCTACCAATATTCTCTTGTTTATTTTTTAATCCTTTTCGTCGTGCTTTCATTCTCTTTCTTATTGTCACAATGTCTACCGTTCCCGTAACAGTCTATACTTAAAACTTAAAAAATTTGAAGTCATTTTCCCTGTAAACACTAAAAACGACAAAATGGTTAGAAAATTTATTTTCCAACCACTTTATCACATTCATTAAAGACAGAATTATCATTTTAACATTCTTAATTACAAGTATTTAAGCATAACTAACCCCAAATAGCACATTTTCCAGCAGAGATTCCTAATTGTGCAACGATTCCTGCAACGTTACTCTTCATGCCAAATTTAGCAAGTTCCATTGCTATATATGAGGCAGCTTTGCCCCACATTTTACCTTGAATATAACTGATAATGTCCCCTCTCATTAAATCAACAAGTTCCATACCTGGAATCATACCAATCAACTCATCACGCATACATGAAACAAAATCTCTATCTTGTAAAGAGGCTTGCAAGTTTTGAACCAAATTAGGCTCTGTATAAATACGTTCAATGCCCATTACAATATACGGTGCTAAAGTGCCATAGCGTTCTGTCAATAATTCTTTATTAACATAAAGAACGCCATTCTCATAACTCGTCGCTTCTGTAAACAAGAATTTCAAATCCTTCTCTACTTCGGCAACATCAATATACTCTACAGTTGTATTTGGAACCTTTGTTTCATTAGCGTATGCAATCCCTATAAAACTCGGTACCATAATAAGCAAAGTCGTAGCAATAACAATACATTTTGTAATTATCTTTTTCATCTCATTCACTCTTTCTGAAAGAAATCGTGTTGTGCTAAATAGTCATAATGTTGTTTGTTAAATTGATACTGTCCTAAATGTTGACTGATATTACCTACATCTACTGAAAAGATGTACTGTTCACTTTGATAGTGCCATTTAATTCTAACTGTGTTCAAGACTGTGTTATAACTAAAATCTTCAACTTGACTTCAGGACATTTCAATGACTTGATTAGGCCGATTTTCAGTTACATCACTAATGTCCATCAAGTAAATCCCCTTAGATGTGAATGACATAATCTTTGGCTTCACACTCGACTGAACATAGTAGACTCCTCCTATAATGAAAAAATCAATAAAGGATTTCAGCCATGTCTTTTTCTTAAAAGCCATCAGAAAATTCCTTTGTCCCTCGATATGACAAGTTGAAAGAAATGATTCAATCTGTTTTTCTGTTGCAAATTCCATAATAGTACCCATGATGTTACCTCCATAACTATAAACCAAGAACGATACAACAGCTCTTATAACTTATTACTGTACTATTATAGCATAAATTGTAAGCGGATACAATCAAAAATTGACATAATATAAAATATTAATCGATGACACCTGTCATTCTAAGCGAAAATTAGAAATAAGTTATCTTTTATCACTTTTATAGCAAATTTAAATTACAACAGCACAATACGACTTCTAATACATTTTTAGAAATGCATTGAAATCAGCTAATTAATTTATTCACATTTTATAGTATGTTGAAATAGAATATGAACAAATTGATTGAGAAATTCATCCTCATTTTTAACAATATTTCAGAAACCGATGTATCCTATTCTTGACTCAATGTACTATATCTCAATCCACTATAACGCTTCTTAAAATCATCCACCGCTATCTATGACTTCTACCTTTCAAAGCTAGTTAAGTTTAAAAAAAGAAGCTGGAAAAATAACTTTCCCAACTCCTTGTATTGAATATTTTTTTAGTTTCACTTATTTTTTCAAGCGTTCAACATCACGGGCAATGACTAATTCTTCATCTGTTGGAATAACCAAGACACGGATCTTCGCTGCATCTGTTGAGATGTCTCCTGTCACACCAAAGATATTCTTTTCATCATCAACATCACAACCAAACCACGAAATTCCTGAGATTACATCATGACGGAAATTTTCTGCATTTTCACCAACACCTGCTGTGAAAACAATGGCATCTGCTCCGTTTAGTACTGCAAGGTACTGACCGATATGTTTTTGAATACGGTCAACATACATTTCATAAGCCAAGCTAGCGTCGTGATTCCCTTCTGCTACAGCAGCTTCTATGTCACGCATATCGCTAGAATTAGCAGAAACTCCCAAAAGACCCGATTCACGATTAAGAACACTACTGATATCTTCTGGTGTATTAAAATCCTCTGTATATTGCATTAAGTAAGGAATGATAGCTGGATCAATGTCCCCTGTACGCGTTCCCATCATAATACCACCCAGAGGAGTGAAGCCCATAGAAGTATCAACAGATTTGCCGGCTTTCACAGCTGTAATTGAGCCTCCGTTACCAATATGACAGGTAATCAACTTCAAGTCTTCTAATGGACGTCCCAAGAGTTTTGCAGCTTCTCCTGCTACAAACTGGTGACTTGTACCATGAGCACCGTATTTACGAACCTTGTTTTCTGTGTAATATTTTGTTGGTAGAGGGTAGCGATAAGCTTTCTCTGGCATACTTGCGTGGAAGGAAGTATCAAAAACAACTACACTGGTAATGTCTGGCAACAATTCCTTGAAGGCACGAACACCTGCTGCATTGGCTGGATTGTGGAGAGGAGCCAACAAACTCAACTCTTCAACTTTTTCTAAAACATCCCCCTCAACAACTGTTGATTCTTTGAAATATTCTCCACCCGCAACAACACGGTGTCCAACACCTGTAATCTCATCATAAGCCTTGATAATATCGAAACGAATCAAGTCATCCAATAAGATTTTAACAGCTTGTGTGTGATTTTCGATATCTAAAATTTGTTGTTTAGAACGGCCATCAAATTTTACAGTTGAAATTGAATCTTTCAAACCGATACGTTCAATCAAGCCTTTCGCCAATACTTTTTCTTCTGGCATTAAGTATAATTGCCATTTTAAACTTGAACTTCCTGCATTTATTGCGATTGTTTTTGTCATTATCAATTACCTCTTTTAAGCGTTTTCAACTATTATAACAAAATCTATTTTATATTTCAGTACCTTTGCTCCAATTTTGAAAATTTTCTTTGAATTTCATTAAAATGCTTGCATCTTGCAAGCTAGCAAGTGGATACACAAAAGGCTCTACTGCTATTTCATTTTTCTTCTGTAAGATAAAAATAGCCTTAGATTGGTTGACATTGGCAAAGAGATTTTCAGGCAGACTAATCATAGCAACCAGACTCGCCTCTTCTTTCAGCCACCCTTTTAACAAATCACTTTGAGGGCTGGTCAACAAATCACTCGGAGCTAGAAAAATAGCGTATCCGTCTAACTTGAGATACTTAAGCCCTTGTTCCATGAGCAAGTGATGGGCGTAAGTATATTCTTGACTAGAAGCAACTTGATGACGCGACGCAACGGCATCATCAGGATAATAGCCGACCGGCAAGTCGCTGATGACCACATCGCTTTCTTTGAGCATTTGTGGACGAACGGCATCTCCTTGGACAAAGCCAGCCTGCAATCCGATCACGTCTGCCATGCTAGCTGCCAAATCAATCAGCAAATCATCCACTTCCATTCCCAAGTAATCCACCTTTTTATCAAGCGAGGTCAAGAAAGTAGCGCCCAGAATTCCCATGCCAGAACCCATTTCGAGGATAGTGATTTCTTCCTCTGTAAACAACTCTTCCACAATAAATACCAAAAGCAAGGCAATAGCATCTGGCGTAAACTGGTGATTAGCCTGCAGGGGCTCTGTCTGCCCAGCCTTCATCAAGAGAAACTGGTAGGTCTTGAGCCATTCTTCTTTGAGAAGCGCTAAGCGTTTAAGAACCTGATTGTTGTCTTTGACCTGATTTAGCTCAGTTTCACCGTCCAGATAGATGCTATTTTGCTCCACCAAGGCGTCATAAAAGTTGGTCGTCAAATCATTTTGGATGACTTGGACATTCTCTAGTAAATAGGTATAAGCTTGTTCAATTTTTTCAAAATCCATATTCCTATCTTACCAAATTTCCCTTCTTTTTTCCATCCTTATAGAAAATCCTATATGAAAGAGTATAAATGACAAGTTGGGCATCTAAATCTGACAGCAAAAGTTTCGTTGAATTTATTTCTATTGACTCTTGGCAGGGATGTTTATTCCGACAAATGGTCATAGAAATATAGCCGCCCAACTTCCCTAGAGAAAAAACGAAGCATGAATTGACTTACTATTTTTACAGAGTTTTCCAAGTGTTATACTAAGTTTCCATTTATATCTTTTCCCATTTTCCCAACAAAATTTTAAAGAGTTTTTATTTATTAGACTTCCTGCGAAACAAAACATGGTATAGTAGTTCTATGAATTATGAAGCAAGTAAACAACTAACTGATGCACGATTCAAGCGTCTTGTTGGTGTTCAGCGCACCACTTTTGAAGAGATGTTAGCTGTATTGAAAACAGCTTATCAAGGTAAACACGCAAAAGGGGGACGAAAACCTAAACTAAGCCTAGAAGACCTTCTTATGGCGACTTCAATATGTGCGAGAATATCGAACTTATGAACAAATTGCGGCTGATTTTGGTATCCACGAAAGCAACTTAACCCATCGGAGTCAATGGGTTGAAGTAACTCTTGTTCAAAGTGGTTTTACGATTTCAAGACCTCCTCTCAGTTCTGAGGACACGGTAATGATTGATGCGACGGAAGTAAAAATCCATCGCCTTAAAAAACAATTAGCGAATGATTCTGGTAAAAAGAAATGCCACGCTATGAAGGCTCAAGCGATTGTCACAAGTCAAGGGAGAATTGTTTCTTTGGAGATCACTGTGAACTATTGTCATGATATGAAGTTGTTCAAAATGAGTCGCAGAAATATCGGACAAGCTGGTAAAATCTTGTCTGACAGTGGTTATCAAGGGCTCATGAAGCTATATCCTCAAGCACAAACTCCACGTAAATCCAGCAAACTCAAGCCGCTAACAGCTGAAGAGAAAGCCTGTAACCATGCGCTATCTAAGGAGAGAATCAAGGTTGAGAGTATTTTTGACAAAGTATAGTAGATTGAAACTAGAATAGTACACCTCTACTTCTAAAACATTGTTAGAAATCGATTTGACTGTCTTGATTGATTTGTCCTGTTCTTATTTCATTTCACTATGAAAACGTTTAAAATATTTTCAACAACCTATCGAAATCATCGTAAACGCTTCGGATTACGAATGAATTTGATTGCTGGTATTATCAATCATGAACTAGGATTCTAGTTTTGCAGGAAGTCTAATAATGAAAATAAAGGACTAAAGTAATAACTCTAAATATATCTGATTTTTATAGGACATTTCATAAAAAAATCTACATACCTAGAGTCCTATTTAGTTATGTATCTTACATAAAGAGAAAGGAATTAATTATCATGAAATTATCTTTGTATAGTGAAGTTGACCATTACCATTCTTTAAGTTCTTATTCTTTAAATGATATTACACATACTGATACCCCAAAAAATATTATTGAAAAGTCTAAAAAAGATAAGTATAGATACCCAATAGTAATACTTAATAAAGAACATAAAGTAATTGGATTTTTTTGCCTACACCTAAACACTGGTCCTAAAGAGTATGGCTATTATCAAAATGATTATGCGCTTATTAGAGGATTTTCTATTGATGATAATTTCAGAAATCAAGGATATGGTTCTAATGCTCTGAATAAAATATTTGAATTCATAGACTCAACTTTAAAATTAGAAATTAACCATATTGTATTGGCTGTAAATGAAAAAAATATATTGGCTCAAAAAGCATATAGAAATTCAGGTTTTTTTGTTGTGAAGAAAGATTTAGAAGGAAAAAAGGGGAAATTAATTATTATGGAGAAAAGCAGAAACTAGTATCATTTCTAGTTTCTGCTTTTCACTAAGTCTGCTATAAATTTAGTATTCTAGCTTATTTGCATATTTTGAGAGGAATAATCTATATACTAAACTTTTATGTTTATAATCCATTCCTTTCGTTTCACTCAAGGCACAAGACAGAATGAAAAAGTGGTGTGCTCTTTATTTTGTTTTATAATAATAGTGAGAAAGTCTATCACTACTACAAATCACGTGGAGGTGAATAAGTGAGTGATACAGCCACTACCTCGCATATTTATAGGTGTCATTCTTTCCATCAAGCACAAGAACTGTGACTAGGAGAACGTAAACTTATAATTGAATAAGCGAATCGTTTGTGAAAAGGAAAGAATAGTCAAGGGATAGGCAGACTCAAATTTGGTAAAGGGAGACTCCTCATGTTAAAAGCCAAATTTCAATTTAAAAAATTTTAAAATTTGTTTCGCATTTACTACTCCTTGCATTTATATTGGATTGATTAACAGAACCTTTCGCGATGTTCCTTAGCAACTTCTTTGTACTAGGAAAATTTAAAAATTCGGATAGGTATCTACCCCGATTATTCACAAAAAAAGCATCCAAAATTTCTTTGTCTGATAGAAGATCAATCTGTTTCTCGACTGCTTGACAAACCAAGTTTGCAAGGAAGATATTTTTAGGGGAATCAAAAGTTTCTGCTTTGTGGTTAAAATCATGTCTCATATTTTTAGTTTAGCACAAAGTAGCTTGATTGGCTAGGAATTCTCTTTCTTTTCAACCTTCTCTTCTGATTTTTTCTTCTCTGCTTGATTACTTGAATCAGTCACTACCTCTTCCTTTTTCTCTGTTTTCTCTTCTTTGATTTTGACTGAAGGAAACAGAAACTCATATTGACTCTTCGGCGTACGAACCCTTGTCACCAAGCTTGTTTTCTTATTTTGATAGCTCACCTGACCCAGATTAAAGGTCTGTTCCCCACTTTCTTGCTCAACCTTATCTTTGGCTCGATTGGCCATGGCAAAAGCGACCAGCTTTTCTTTATTTAAAGCGTAGTCTTGATAGTGGGCGACTTGTCGGTTCAAGTAAAATTGTAACAAAAGACTAAAGATGGCTGCCATGGTGACTGCATAGAGGAGAACACCTGCCTTAACTTTTTTCTTTTTCCACACGATAGATGAACTCCCTTTCTAAGCCTTTTTGGAATTGAAAACGAAAGCGAACCACTTGATTCTCCTCTGTAATCTGCGCAGATTTGAGACCATAAACCATAGGCTGATAGCCTCGACCACTAGAATCTGTTTTACGAAAATCATCTGATCTGGACTTGCCAATGGCTATGTCCTTGCCATCTTGCTTCATATAGAGACGATTGCCCTCCACTTTTTCGAACTGCGAACGGTCTAATTCTGCTTCCAACTGGTCCACAAACAAGAGCCACTCTTTTTGCTCGCTCTGTTGCTGGTAGCGAACTTCTGAAATGAGAAGCTGACTCATGGCTTGAAAGAGGAGTAAGCTTCCACTGATGACAATGAGGGCAATCAGGGATTCTAATAAGGTAAAAGCCTTGACCTTATGGCTCTTTGATAGCCAACAACTGTTCTGAACCATGGTAGACCTCCAATCCCTTTTCACTAGAAAACACCTGAATCTCAACTCCGTTTATGTTTACCTGATTTTGACCTGTCTGCAAGGCCATCTTAGCTACCCTCAAGACTTCTTCCTTTTGCAAGATTTTTGCTTCCTCTTGCCTATTTTTTTGAATTTGTCCCAAAAGGAGGGTCGCAATGCTGGCAAAGATAGCTAGAGCGACTACTGCTTCCAGTAAAATCACTGCCCTAATTTTTTGTTTCCTTAATGCGTTTAATTTTTCCATTTCCTAGATATAATTGATAGCGAATCGCTCCTTTACTGGTCTGAAATTCAACCTTAGCTAAGGACGAATTGCCCCCAGCTCGGTCAAATGTAATACTTTGGCCTGATGGTGCCTGAATTCCTTTAGGAACTGTCAAGTTTTGACTGCCATTGCTAATGGTCTGCCCATCTAAGTTCAGACTAGTCTTTTGTTGACTAGCTACACTGCGTTTTTGGGTTTCCCGATAGAGTTCTTCAAACTCCATAAAGAAAATCTGTTCCTCTACCGCCGCAAAAGTGGACTGGACAGAGCCTGACAAGCCCAAGGCAAGGATACTCACAAGTCCCAAAACCAAGAGACTTTCAAGCATGGTAAAGGCCTTAATCCGCGACCGTTTGAGTCTTATTTTGTTTTGCATGATATTCTTTATAAGCTTTAGCTTGCTCTTCTGTGATGCGATCATCTGCTTGTAATTTGCTTAGAGTAGCCTCTTCATTTTTATTCAAACTATAAAGCTCTGCCTGACTTTCCACCACCTTAACAACAGCAGCTTTTCCTTTGTCGTTGACTGCTTCTTTTTGCTTGGTCAAATTAGGTACAAAAAGCAAGAGAAGTACGCTGATGATGAGCAAGACCACCAACATCTCCACAAGTGTGAAAGCTTTAACCTTAGCTTTTTTCAAGAATGTCATCATTTTTTTCATTTTAAAAATTCACCTCCATATTTTGATACATGGGCATGAGCATTGCCGCATAAAGTAAAACGATAATCAGTGCCACAAAGATAAAAACCAGTGGCTGCACCAAATTCATGGTGCGGTTGACTCGGGTAAAAAAGGCTTCCCAAGTTTTTTCAGCATAGATTTCCAACTCACTACCCAGCTTGGACTTGACTTCCCCATACTCGATGATGAGACTCAACTCCTTCTTAAAGAAAGGATAGGTTCCTATCGTCTGAGAAAATTCTCGGCCATTTTGCAGGGCTTGAGCCAGGTCTTGACCGATTTCTTTAAAGAGCTGGGAACCTTGTTCCTGCATCATTTGAAAAATCTGCGTCAGCTCCATTCCCTGCGAAATCATATTCCCCCATTCACGCGCATAATAGGCTGTCAGATAGGTCTGCACAAAAATTCCAAGAAAGGGAAGGCGTGCTAAGATAGAAAAGACTCGCATCTTAGAACTTCTTTTATAAAAAGTTAGCGCTAAAAGGGCAAGTATGGAAACAAAACCTACCATTCCTAGAAAAATTTGTGGGAGATTGCCAATAATGTAGGTGGCAATATTGCTACTATCCAGTTGTGGTAGTAGGTAGTTCCGTAGTCCCAGCATGATTAAGAGAAGAAATCCCAGCAAAATCAAGGGATAGGTCGCTACTTCAATCAATTTTTTCTTGACCTTAGCCAGATTGTCCAGATATTCTTCTATCTTTCCCAAACTCAGGTGGAGATTGCCATGAACTTCAGCTAGGGATAACTGGGTGACAATGGCACTTGAACATCCCAAACTTTCCATCATTTCTGAGAATGATTTCCCCTGAGACAAGCCTGTCCGCATCTGGCTCACACACTGCCTGTCCAACAAAGCACTCCTATCTAAAAAGGAGATGGTCTCCACCAGATGAAAACCGCTAGAAAAGAGATTGTTAAATAGGGTGATGATATTTTTTTGCTTAGCTGTAGCTAATTTTTTCCGTCTCAGCCTGAAGACTTGTGATATGTCCATCTTTAAGAAGCTGGTCAATTTGCTCATTCCACTTGGCTGCTTGGTGTTCTTGATAATCTCTGCTTGCAAAGTCAACGATTCCTCCTCCCCCGATTAATCTCTGGTAGCAGACTCCTTGCAGAACAACTGCCAATTCTTCTTCACTCACACCCAACTCCAGCAGACGCTCATAAACACCTCGGATACTCTTGGCGTGAATGGTTGAAAAAACTGTTGCACCTGTCAAACTAGCTCTGACCACTGCACGCGCCGTCTCGCTGTCCCGAATTTCTCCGATAATCAAGAGATCTGGTCGATGACGCAAGGAAAGTTTGATGAGATTTTCATAGGTTAGGCCGATTGCTTCGTTCAACTGCAACTGAAGCATGTCGTCCTGCTTGATTTCGACAGGATCTTCGATGGACATAACTTGCTGTCCTTTAAAGAGTGACTTGGACAATTCATGCATCAGGGTCGTCTTACCACTCCCAACCGGGCCAGCAAAAAGATAGAGTCCCCGTTGCCTGTACTGCTTGCCTAATTCTTCAATATCCTGAAACCAAAAATGCAAGTCCTGCTCTTCATCGTGCAACAAGCGAATGACTAAACTCTCATGCCCTCGATAATCGCCTACGGTAGATAAACGTAGGGACGCCATCTTCTGGTCATATTCATAGTCACAGGAACCGAGTTGACTACGTCGCTTTTCTCCCACATTCATACCCGCCACAAACTTAAAGTGACTGATGACGGCCGCAAATTTTTCGAAGTTATAACAGCCAATTTTACAGCGCTCGTCTCCTACCCTCATATGAAGCTCATAGGCATCTAACTTAGGGACAAAATAAATATCTTGCGCTCCTTTTTTCCGGGCCGAACGAATGATTTCTTGTGCAATTTCTTGAACCATACCTACCTCCTCACCTATACTATTCGCAAAGATTTGGAAAAAATAAAAAAGCAACTCCAAAAAGTTACTTTTTCTCTATTTTACTTTCATACGGCAAGAACGGTGCCTTTCCTTACCTGTTTGTTTTTCATAGCCTGGACGTAGTTTTTCATCTGGAATAACCTGCTCATCCTGTAAAAGAGCCAAAGAATGGTATTGTTGTAAATACTCATCACATTCATCACACCAGCGTTGATCTTCCGGGTCCCAAAAAATGGTCATCAAGTCCCTTCTACTTTTATAAAGAGGGGATTCTTGTTCCAATCTAAACCAGCAAGTCTTGTAGTATTTGAGAGCATCATAATACTGGTCAAATTTCTTACTTGCTACAATATCTTCTTCCCAACCTTCTAAGAACCACCAGGGTTCAAAATCTCCGTACATTTCTATAACACGATACATATTCATTCATTCCTTTGTACCATATATTATAACCAATTCCGCTAAACAAGGAAAGAAATATGCTCATTTCTTAATTTTTTTGATAAAAAATCCAGCCATCCTATGATGACTGAATTTCTATTTGCTTATGTTCCAAAATCTTTTTACTACTTAAGCCTCTGAAATATCGTTTTCGATGATGACCTTAATGGCATGGTGGTCTGCTGCCTTACCGAAGACTTCGTAGGCTTTTTCAATTTCACTGAGTTTGAAATAGTGAGTTACCAATTTTTCTGGTTCAATCTTATGACTTTCAAGTGCTTTCAACAATTGTGGAGTTGTATTTGTAGATACCAAACCAGTTGTTACATTGATGTTGCGAATCCAAAGTTTGTCCAAATCGAATTCAACTGGTTTACCATGTACACCACAGTTGGCAACTGTTCCGTCTACACCGATAATCTTTTGACAGAAATCAAATGTTACAGGAATACCAACAGCTTCGATAGCGACATCTACACCACGGCCATCTGTCAAATCATAAATTTCTTTAATCGCTTTTTCAGGGTCTGAAGAATTAACCTTGTGAGTCGCACCAAATGATAAAGCAGTTTCCAAGCGGTTATCGTCTAAGTCCACCATAATCAATTTGGCTGGTGAGTAGAACTGAGCTGTCAAGAGAGCAGCCAATCCAACTGGACCTGAACCAATAATGGCTACGCTACAACCAGGTTCTACTTTTCCTTTCAAGACACCAATTTCATACCCAGTAGGCAGAATGTCTGATAGCATAACCAAGGCTTCATCTGACAAGTCTTCTGGAGTGTGGTAAAGAGTGTTATCTGCATGAGGGACACGTAGATACTCAGCCTGCATACCATCAATCAAGTGACCAAAAATCCAGCCCCCTTCGTCTTCACAGTGGGCATAAATTCCTTTTTTACAGTAGTAGCATTTACCACAGGCACAGACACAAGAAATCAAGACCTTATCGCCTTTTTTGAAGTTCGAAACTCCTTTTCCAACTTCTTCCACAATCCCAATCCCTTCGTGACCAAGAATGGTACCACTTTGGCAAGCAGGGACATCCCCTTTGATAATATGGAGGTCTGTTCCACAAATAGTGGTTTTTACGATACGCACAATAGCGTCTGTTGGCTTGCGAATAACTGGTTTGTCTACATCAACAAAAGAAGCAAGTCCTGGTTTAACATAAGTATAGGCTTTCATAAAGCACTCCTCCGTTTTTTAAATGTACTATTTATAATATAATTGCAAGCCTTTTCAATTGGCTCTTTAGGTATTTTTGTGATATTTTTAACTTTTTTATTTACCGGTAAAGCAATGTAGATAAAAAAGCAGAAGCTAGCCTCTAACTTCTGCTTTCTCTCTTATGACTCATCTCCAATTTTTCTGATACCTGCAACAAAAATCGAAGATAATAATAATTGGGTAACACTCAACTGATCAAATCCAAAAATGTAATGTGCTAGCAAATGAAATAAGAAAACAAACAAAAACAAAGATAATAAAATCTTACACATAGATTTAAGCCCAGAAATTAATCCGTCCATTATTTGGATATACATCCCTAGCATCAACCCATTGAGCTACCGCATAACCTACATTGTAGAAAATGTTAATATAATCAAATATACGTTCAAGAAGTTCAGATAACCGATTGCTATAAATGCCTAAACGAATAGCAGCTTTTTTAGCTACCCTACTTAAAGTAGCTTTAGCAACTGCCAATCCTTTTTTCTTTACCAAATTACCAATGCCTGCCACACCACCGGAAATAGCAGTAGCAATTAGATTTTCTACTTTTTTAAACTTTTTTCATTTTTTCAAGTACAGTTTTTCAAATTATAGTAAAAAGAGCCAGAATTATACTGACTCTTCTATTGATTATTAAACTTAGAAGCACGTTCTTCTCCCCACCAATAGGGCATTAGTTCTGCGGCTTTCACTGTCTTTCTTGTATCGTAGTCCATCATGAATTCTGCATCTTTATTTTCAGCGTTCAACTCTAAAAGGAATTCTCTGCAAGCGCCACAGGGCATTCCTGAACTTCCACCATAAGGTGCTTTATCTCGAAAGGCTAATACTTTCTTAACCTTAGTTTGTCCTGAAAATTGGTACATATTGAAGAGGGCCGCCCGTTCTGCACAGAGATGGAAAACACCACAGGTTCCCTCCATACAGAAACCTGTAAATATTTGTCCATCTTCTGCTTCTACTGCAGCTACAACATGATTGGCATAAACAAAGTCTGATACTTCATGTGGATTGTATAGTTTCTGTGCTTCTTCGTACATCTTTTCCCAGATGTCCATTATTGTACCCTTCTTACTTAGAGATTTCCTTTAACATATTTTCGATATGCTGGATTGATTTTTCACGACCTAACAAGAAGATAGTATCTGGCAATTCTGGCCCATGCATTTCACCTGAAACTGCGATACGAATAGGCATGAAAAGATTTTTCCCTTTAATACCTGTTTCCTTTTGGACTGCTTTAATTTGTGGGAAGATATTCTCTGTCACGAATTCATCATCTGTCATCACTTCGAGTTTTGCTTTGAAGGCTTCAAGAACTGTTGGGACTGTTTCACCTGCCATGACTTCTTTCTCAGCCTCAGTTAATTCTGGGAAGTCTGAGAAGAAGAGGTCTGTCAATGGGATAATCTCATCTACTGATTTCATTTGTGGTTTATAGAGCTCAACTAATTTTTCAGCCTTGTCAGTCAATCGACCTGCTTCTTCTAGGAATGGTTTTGCCATTTCAAAGATAGTTTCTAGGTCTGCATTCTTGATATAATCATTGCTCATCCAGTCTAGTTTTTTCTGGTCAAAGGCTGCTGGAGACTTGCTGAGGCGGTTTTCATCGAAAAGTTTAATCAATTCTTCACGAGAGAAAATCTCATCTTCGCCACCTGGGTTCCAACCAAGAAGAGCAATAAAGTTAAAAACTGCTTCTGGAAGGTAACCTTTCTTTCGGTAATCTTCGATAAATTGAAGTGTATTAGTATCACGTTTAGATAACTTCTTACCAGTCTCAGAGTTGATGATTAAGGTCATGTGACCGAACTCTGGAGCTTCCCAACCAAGCGCTTCATAAACCATGAGCTGTTTTGGTGTATTAGCAATGTGGTCGTCTCCACGGATTACGTGAGAAATTTGCATATCATGGTCATCGATGACAACGGCAAAGTTGTATGTTGGGTAACCGTCTTTCTTTTGGATAACCCAGTCACCACCGATATTGCCACCTTCAAATTCGATATCACCTTTGACCATATCATGCCACTTGTAGATACCTGACTCATTGACAGCCAAACGAACCGTTGGGATAATCCCTGCTGCTTCACGTTCTGCGATGTAAGCCGCTTTTTCTTCTTCACTCATACCAAGGTATTCGTTGATATAGCGAGGTGTTTCACCTGCTGCTTCTTGGCGTTCGCGTTCAGCTGCCAACTCTTCTTCTGTGACGTAAGATTTGTAGGCTTTTCCTTCAGCTAACAGTTGGTCGATGTATTTTTGATACAAGTCCAAACGCTCAGACTGGCGATAATTCTCATGTGATTCTGGACTTTCATCCCAATCCATGCCTAACCAGCGAAGGTTTTCAAGTTGTGAACGTTCACCATCCTCGACATGGCGTTTACGGTCAGTATCTTCGATACGAATGAGAAATGTTCCACCATGATGGCGCGCATACAAGTAATTAAACAATGCTGTACGGGCATTCCCGATGTGTAGTAGTCCTGTTGGACTTGGTGCGTAACGTACGCGGATATCTTTTGACATAGTTTCTCCTATAAAGTCTCTAGGCGTCTGCCTTTTTGCTCTCTATATTATATCACAAGTCTTGGCTGAGTCCAATTTCTATGGATAAAGAGAGTAAAAAGAGTGGACAAACCACTCTTTTCTTCTATTATTATAGACGTGCGTTAAGTTCTTTGCTCAATTCTTCAAATCCTGGTTTTCCAAGAAGGGCAAACATGTTATGTTTATAAGCTTCAACACCTGGTTGGTCAAATGGGTTGATAGCATTCAAGTAACCAGAAAGGGCGATAGCCAATTCGAAGAAGTAGATAGTGTAACCAAGAGTGAAAGCATCTTGTTCTGGAAGAGTCACGTACATGTTTGGTACGTCACCATCTGTGTGGGCAAGAAGAACACCGTCAGTCGCTTTTTTGTTTACAAAGTCAACGTCTTTTCCTTGAAGGTAACCAAGTCCATCAAGATCTTCTTCCAAGCTAGGGATAATCACGTTCTTGCGAGGTTTGTCAACACGGACTACTGTTTCAAACATGATACGAGTTCCTTCTTGGATAAATTGACCCAATGAGTGCAAGTCAGTTGAGAAATTAGCTGAAGTTGGGTAGATACCTTTTTGATCTTTTCCTTCTGTTCAGGCACCCCTTGTAGATGCATCTGCTGGAAATTCCCTTGCACTGGCTGGCTAGTTTGATTGACTTGCCAAGCCCTTTGCGCTTGACCTTGACCGTCTTATTCTGGCATGCTTTTCTCCTTATAAATTTTGTTGATTTGTCATATTGCGAAAACATTGAAAAACAATGACAAATTTCACAATATTATAATATAAATTATTTTTCCTATCAAAAAAGAGAGTGGGAAAGAACTTCAAACAAGTTAAAAAGTTCGTCTTCCACCTCCCCCCGCACAGTTGATCAGGCAATCTTTGGGACTTACAAAGCGAAGGAAGATGCCAATCAACCACTAAGTTATCTGTTTTTTTAAATTTAGACTCAAAAGCCTGGACTTTTTGCCCAGGCTCTGATTCAAGTTTTTAGACTCTTATTTTTCTAGTATTCTTAATTAGATATTTTATCTTACTTAGGCAGCTTCGAAAATCTGAATGGTAGAACCTTTCTCAAGTACTACTGCTTGGTCTGCTGCGACATGGAGTGTACCAGGAAGGCTCCCCTCTTTTGAACCATCAAAAGAAATCGTGATATGCCCCAGTCCAGTTAAATTTTTTTCTACTACATTTCCTACGGCAGTAATCGAATATTCCTGACTATCTACGACCAGCTTTCCACCTTCTAGTATTGCACCTAGAAGATTTTTGTTATCGATTTTAAAACAATACTCTGCTAAATCTTCCGGAGCTTCTTCTCCAAATAAAATGAGCATATTAGCGTCTTGAATCATATTCTGAGCTTCAAGCCCCACTTGAATTACTTTAGCTTCAAAAATTTTCTTCATCTAATTCCTATTCATCCTTTCTCAAATCTGTCATAAACTTATGCTTATAGATAAGTTTAACATAATAGTTGCTGTGTTTACGTGCATCTATCAAAGTTCTACTGATAAAGGCCAATACTAGCTATCCAAGCTACTAGCACCCGCGGAACACCATTTAGAAAGCGTGAATAAAGTACAGAAGGAACACCAACCTCAACTGTTTCAGCTTTGGCTTCAGATAGACCGAGTGCTACAGGGATGAAATCACAACCGTTTTGGGTGTTGATAGCAAATATAGCTGGTAGAGCCATTTGGGGTGGAATATTTCCTTTTCCGATTTCGACTCCAATTAAGGTTCCGATAATCTGACTGATAACAGCTCCGGGGCCTAACAAAGGAGATAGGAATGGCAAGGAACAGATAAAGCCAATCAAAATGAGCCCCCAGATGTTCCCCGCCAGGGGAACCATTAATTTTGCCAGCCAATTTCCAACACCTGAACCTTGAATAACCCCAATCAGCAAGGAAACAAAGGCCATGAAAGGAATGATTGTATTGAGCATTGTCTGAATGGCTTCACGAGCAGCCTGGTTGAAAGTCGCAACGACCTTCCCAGCGCCCATCCCAATTCGTGCTACAATACTTGTTTCAGCTTTTTGCTCTGTAATTTTTTTACTAGTATCGTAAGTTGGCTTTTCAGTTACCACAGTTGTCGCTTTTTCGTCTTCATTAGCAGCAGAAATTTGATTAAGGCCAACTGCTGACACATAGATTTCCTCGGTGATATATTGAGCTAGAGGGCCACTTTTCCCTGTAGCGACAATATTGATTGTAGGGATCCCCTTTTTAGGATAAATACCGCAGCGAAGAGTACCGCCGCAATCTACGATTGCTAAAGCAATTTCCTCATCTGGGATAGAAGTTTTAAACCCGTTAACAGCTTCCATACCGGTCAAATCAGCAATTTTATCTACAATATCTGGCTTTTCTCCGCCACCAGTGATATAGATGAATTTATGCTTAGCCTCACTAGGTGTAATGACCAAAGGGCCCCCGAAACCACCATTTCCTTTAACAACTTTTATACTCTTATATGACATAATTTCACTCTTTCTATCAATCAAATGTTTTACTCAAGGTAACACCTTGCTGTTTTGCTACATAAGCAGTTGTAAAATCGGTTACCCAACCGCCTACAAAGTTCATGACAATCCCAACAAGCATGTAACGAATGGCTAAGTCCGTTTGACTTAAACCTAAATTTTGAATTCCTGTTGCAATTCCCACCCATACAAACAACTCCCCAGGATTGATATGCGGGAATACACCATTTGAAGTATGGCAGAACTGCATCTGAGCTGCTACAAAACTAGGTTTATAATATTCTGGTAAGAAACGTCCCATACTAATCGCCATCGGATTCCCCAGCATAAAGGCTGAAATGAAAGGTAAAATCATATACCGGCTAACAGGATTTTTGGCAGAAATCTTAGCTAGGGAATTGACCTTCTCTTCTCCCAAGAAAGCGATAAGGGTATTCATTGCAATCAATAGCATCAAGACAAGAGGTACAATATTTGTCATCCAGCTAATAAAGGTTTCTCCACCTAATTGGAAGAGTTTCATAAAACTCTCTGCAAATTCTGTAATATAATTCATAAGGAACTCCTTTTCTTATTTTTTTTTAAATAACTGTTTAATAGATAATTGTAAGTAAGCCGCATAAAAGCCGAATCCCAGAAAAGAATCAGAAGAACTTGTCTCTTTCTCAATACCTGCCTCATGCCAAAGATAGACTTTTCTAGCATCTTCTATAGCTGATTGCATCAACTTATTTTCTTTTCTCACAAGAGGATTATACTTGTCAAAATAATGGATGTCTTCTCCAACATAATCGTCCATATTTTGAAAACGCGCTAAGATTGTGACTCCTTGCATTTTGCTAGCTTTAAGAACCCGACCGTTTTCATCAACCGCGAACATGACAATCGTACCGGATTTGATTCTTCCGGATTTCCTGCCAATCGCTACGCGCCCCAGTTTCCGGAGCATCGTATAGGTCTTATTGAAGTCTTTCAGTTGCTGCCAGCCGAGGAACATTTGAAATATATAAGCTGCCATGACAAATACAGCGAAAATTATTATCGAATTCATTAAAATACTCCTTTGCTCTTAGAAAATGATAGAAACTCTGTCTCTGTTTCTACAGCCCTCAATGCTTCTTTTAGAGAAGGCTCTCCTGCAATTCGAAAAATGTCGTCATACAATTCCAGCAATTCACTTTCCATTTTTCTTTCAATTTCTGAGGGTATGGCGACTAGAAAGATAAATTCAATCCATTCATCTCCTTTTTGATAAGGCTCTTCTAGTTTTCCGAACATTAAAATAGTCTTTGCATAACCCTGGTTAATTGTATGGGGGAACGCAATTCCTCCACCAAAAATGGTTGATTGCTTTTTCTCCCTATCAATTATCCGATTTCTAAAACCTTCATCAATCATCTGAAGTTTCTCTAACTCCGCAGACATATTTAGCAAGTATTGCTGATAGGTTTTTTGGGGGCTTAATCGAATAAAACGTAAGCTGACTGTTTCTAGATTTTTTTGATGAAAAGCATTGGCTTTCTGCCATTCTTCCTGCAGCCATTGATCATCAAAAAGATGATTAACTTGAATGACTGGAGATTTAGAATCTTTATATTTTAGAGGAACTGTCGTAAAAATCGCGAAATAGTCCTGATTCAATTCCACATTAAAATCCTCTTCAGAATACTGAGTAATGTCTACATCATTTCCAATGACTCGTCTGAGTTGCTGGATAATCATCGCAGCAGTTCCTCTTCCTGTTGTGCAAACCACAGCTATCTGCTTGCGAGAACCCTTAACAGCAGAATTTTGTTTTCTTAAAATCATTTCAAAATACAAAGCCAGATATCCGATTTCAGATAATTCCAATTCAGAACCAAAAATTGTAGATAGTTCTTCTCCAGCAATTTTCGCCATTTCAAAAGCAAAAGGATATTGAGTTTGAACCTCGCCATGAAATATATCATTAGCTTGCACATGGAAAATCAGTCGATTGATTAAGGACCCTAAATGAGACTTGATTTCTTCAAATAATTCTTCATCATCAAAGTGAACCAACATAGTTTCTTTGACTTTCTTGACAATCCCTTGAAAAATGTATGCAAGCTGTTCAGATTGATAAGACGGCTTGCTTAAAGTGTCAATAAAACGGACATTAAACGGAAAACACAAAAAGTCTATCTCAAACTGACTGAGGGAAATCTTATAAGTCACCTCAATATGATAGATTAATTTCTCAGCCAAATGTGTCTCTGTTAAATCATTCCTATAGTAGGGAATAGGACAATTCAACACCCTAGATGTATGAATACGATCCACCATAATTGAAAGGGTCTTTCGAAGGAGCTCCTGTGTTTCTTTAGGGATTTTATAATCCTGGACTAGCGTCTCCAGAAAAGAAGATGTTGCCTCAGTGAGTGTCCTTCCTTCAAAGTAAGGAGCCACTTGGTGAATATAGAGCAAGCGCAAATTCAGCTCGCTCCCCAAGACCTCCAGCCCACGATTGGGCTTTCCTGAAATAGTGATAGAGTAACTCTCTGCCAAAGATTTTACTTGTTTTAAATCCTTATTAAGGGTACTTCTACTAACACCTACTTCCTCAGCCAAATCGTCAATAAGAAGAGGGGAGGTTGACTCAATTAAACGTTTTAGCAAATAGGCGATTCTTTTACTGGAAGAATTGAAGTCACTCTCCTGTTTTAAACTACCAGATAAAATCTTTTCCAACTCTGTATAGTCATACACTTCTAACATTAATTGATCATCTTGTGAGATAATCTGGATATTAGGAGCCAAAACATCATTTAATTGTTGGATACTCTTTTGCAAGGTTTGCATACTAATATCCAGCTCCGAGCGCATATCTACCAAGAAATAAGTTGGCTGTGAGACCATTTTTTCTAAAATGTTATACCATCGATTTACTAAGGTCAACTCTCTTCCTCACCTTCATTTTTTTAACCGCGAGTTTTACCTCCGGCAATATTTGTAGTGACACCTGTTATATAGCTAGAACGGTCTGAAATATAGAACGCTACAAGATCAGCTACTTCCCGTAGTTTCCCACTCCGTCCCAATGGAGTCGTTGAAGTTGAAGCATAACCAGCTCGAATATCTTCTACCGTCTTTCCACGGGTATAAGCAAGAGCTTCCTCGTAAGAAAGAGTTCGAAGACCCGTAGCTTCCATAATTCCTGGAGCAATTCCAACCACACGTACACCATGTTTACCAAGCTCTTTCGCCCATGAACGAGTGTAACTATAGACTGCTGCTTTCGTGGCAGCATAGGCACTTTGTCCTTCAGAACCTTCCAAGCCTGCTTCTGAAGCCATGTTTACAATTACACCTTTTCTATTTTGAACCAGAATCCGGCCTACTGCCTGGCTAACCAAATACAGACCTTTTTGGTTAATCATTGTTACTTTTTCAAACGTTTCATCGTCTAACTCGTAAGGACCTTTAGGATTTTCTGCATCAATTAATAATCTAGGGACATTAATCCCCGCATTGTTGACCACCGCATCAATATTGCCAAATCTTTCAACTATTTTAGCGACTCCTACTTCTACTTCAGAGCGAGAAGTTACATCAACTTTTACAAATAATAGATTCGGGTGACGCAAATCGTTGTCGCTAAGGTCAAAATTCGCTACATTGACACCTAATTCCAGCAATTCTTCAACGATTGCCTTACCGATCCCAGATGACGCACCCGTCACAAGAACTGTTTTGCCTTTTATATTTAACCAATCATTCATTTTGATACCTCTCAAGTTTTATTTACAAGGCAATTATACAGCGCTTTCATAAAAGAATTAAGACACTCTTTTTTACACTGTTCAAAAAAATGATAAACTAATTAAAAGGCTTGTACTAAAAATCCACAAGAAATGAACTTGTGGATCTTTTTTATTCTGAATTAGCTCAACATATATGAGAATCAAAGACGTGCATTCAGTTCTGCACCGAGCTCTTCAAATCCAGGTTTCCCAAGAAGGGCAAACATATTTTTCTTATAGGCTTCAACACCTGGTTGGTCAAATGGGTTGATAGCATTCAAGTAACCTGAAAGAGCGATAGCCAATTCGAAGAAGTAGATAGTGTAACCAAGAGTGAAAGCATCTTGCTCTGGAAGAGTCACGTACATGTTTGGTACATCACCGTCTGTGTGTGCAAGAAGAACACCGTCAGTTGCTTTTTTGTTTACAAAGTCAACGTCTTTTCCTTGAAGGTAACCAAGTCCATCAAGGTCTTCTTCCAAGCTAGGAATAATCACGTTCTTGCGAGGTTTGTCAACACGGACAACTGTTTCAAACATGATACGAGTTCCTTCTTGGATAAATTGACCAAGTGAGTGCAAGTCAGTTGAGAAGTTGGCTGAAGTTGGGTAGATACCTTTTTGATCTTTTCCTTCTGACTCACCAGCCAATTGTTTCCACCACTCTGAGAAGTATTGAAGTGATGGCTCGTAGTTTACCAAGATCTCAGTTGCATAGCCTTTACGGTAAAGGATGTTACGAACTGCTGCGTATTGGTAAGCTTCGTTTTCAGAGATTTTATCTGAAGTGTAGTCTTTGCGAGCTGCATTCGCACCTTCCATAAGGGCTTTGATGTCAGCTCCTGATGCTGCGATTGGAAGCAAACCAACGGCTGTCAATACTGAGAAGCGTCCACCGATATCATCTGGAACAACAAATGTTTCCCAACCGTTAGCGTCTGCTTCAATCTTAACAGCACCTTTTTGGCGGTCAGTTGTTGCGTAAATACGTTTGTTGGCTTCTTCTTGACCGTATTTCTTAACCAAGAGTTCTTTGAAGACACGGAAAGCAATCGCTGGTTCAGTTGTTGTACCTGATTTAGAAATCACGTTTACTGAGAAGTCTTTGTCAGCTACGTACTCTACCAAGTCAGCAAGGTAAGTAGATGAGATTGAGTTTCCAGCGTAAAGGATTTGTGGAGCTTTACGTTCTTCTTTTGTTTGCAAGTTTGCAAAGTGGTGGTTCAAGAAGTCGATTGCTGCTTTGGCACCAAGGTAAGATCCACCGATACCGATCACAACCAAAACATCGCTGTCTGACTTAATTTGCTCAGCAGCTTTCAAGATACGGTCAAATTCTTCGCGGTCGTAGTTTTCAGGAAGGTCCAACCATCCCAAGAAGTCGCTACCAGCACCAGTTCCTTTACGGATCAATTCGTCAGCAGCTGTAACTTGTGCTTGCATGTATTCCACTTCATGTGGTGCAACAAATTTGTCTAAAACTTTTGAATAATCAAATTTAATATGTGACATGTTATTCCTCCAATATTTCTTCTTTTCTATCATAACGCTTACCTTCGTTTTTTTCAAGCTTTTTTGTCGAATTTCTCCAATTTTTATCAGAATTCAAACGTTTGCGTAAAAATGTCACATTCCAAAAATTTTGAAAAAATAAAAGAAAGAACGACTAGATGTTCCAGTCGTTACAGTTCATTCAATAAATACTCAAATAATTCTAAATTACCATCTTCTTCATTAACCAGAAACTCTGGATGCCACTGCAAACCGATAATGCGGTGTTCGTCGATAGATTCAATCGCTTCAATGGTTTGATCTCTCGGATCAATAGCAGTTACACGGAAATTAGATGCCAATTCTTTGATACTCTGACGATGGACGGAATTGACCTGACTTTCTTTTCCAAATAGCTTGGCAACCACGCTTCCTTCCACTGTCTCAATAGAGTGAGATGTTCCGAAAGGTAGTCCTTGCCAGTGACCTTCGATTTCTTGATTGAGGGTTCCACCAAAGGCAACATTGACAAGTTGGACACCGCGACAGATTGCCATAATTGGTTTATTCTGACGGAGTGCTTCTTTCAAGAGTGCCAATTCAAATTCATCACGGACCAGATTATAATCATCGCTCTCGATGGTCTTTTTCTCTCCATAAAACTGAGGATGAACATTTTGGCCTCCTGTCAAAATCAATTTGTCAATCATTTCTACATAATCGCGTACAACTGACTCATCACCAACAGGAATGACTAGAGGGAGACCACCGACTTGACGAATGCTCTCTGCGAATCTACAAGATACAGATGAATGAATGTTTTTGCCTTCTGTGTCTACGGGACATAGATTTGCAGCAACTCCTACAACGGTTCTAGGCATGATGTCTCTCCTTTCGAATATTAACGATAGTCCTATCTTATCACTCAAAACGTCTTTCGTCTAATATGTTTTTTTAAAGGCCGTGATAAAAATTTTTTATGGACAAGAAAAAGCTGCCCCATAGGACAACTTCTTTCTTATTCAAAAACAAATTGATTGTGATAGAGTTCTGAGTAGAATCCACCTAGTTTCAAGAGTTCATGGTGGTTACCACGTTCAATGACCTCTCCATCTTTAAGGACAATAATCTGATCAGCATTGAGAATAGTTTTCAAGCGGTGGGCAATAACGAAACTGGTTTTGCCTGCTACAACTGCCTCCATGGCATGCTGAATCTTGCTTTCTGTCACCGTATCTACGTTTGAAGTGCCTTCATCGAGAATGAGAACTTCTGGATCTGTCATCAGGGTTCGAGCAATGGAAATCAATTGCTTCTGCCCTGTCGAGAAGATACTCTGCTCATCATCAATAAGAGTATCGTACTTATCAGGCAAACTTTCGATATAGTCGTGAATGTGGCTTGCTTTGGCTGCTGACTCAACCATTTCCTGACTGGCATCTGGCACACCGAAACGGATATTGTCTCGAATGGTTCCGCTAAAAAGAACGGAATCTTGCAAGACAATTCCCACTTTACTTCTAAGACTATCTAAATCATAGTCACGAATGTCTTTATCATCAAAATAAATACCGCCAGCATCAACATCATAAAAGCGATTGATGAGGTTCATAATAGTGGTTTTCCCTGAACCCGTTGGCCCAACAACTGCAGTCATCTGGCCTTTAGGGGCAGAAATGTTGACATCTTTCAAAATAGCTTTATCAGGCAAGTATGAAAAATCGATATGACTGATTTCAACACCTTCTTGCAACTGAGTGAAGATTGGAGCCTTTTCAGGTCGGATTTCTTCCTCTGCATCAAACATTTCCTGTATCCGTTCAGCCCCTGTAAAGGCCAACTGAAGACTTCCCCAACTAGCTGCAACTTGAATAATAGGCTGGTAGTACTGCTGTGAAAATTGGGCAAACATCACAATCAAACCTAGGGCTGTACTTGTTTCAATAGTCTTATCGTTTAATAGAACGGCCGAACCAGCAAAGATAACGACGGCTGTATTAACCAGACTCATCCCATTCATGACAGGGAACAGAATTCCTGAGAACATCCTTCCTTTAAAGGTTGCCTTGCGTACGCGCTCATTTTGTTCAAGAAATCCTGCCATCATATCCTCTTGAATTCCTTGCACAATCACGGCTTTTTGGCCTGAGATACTCTCATCCATATAGGCGTTGAGCTTCCCTACCTCTTTCTGCTGGAGATTGGTGTATTTGCGTGCCATTTTCACGATGAAAATCAACATGAGGAAGGCCACTGGTGTGCTGGCAATGGTGATGAGGGTCAGCGTCACATTTCTCGAAAACATGACAAGAATCAGACCAATGTATAAAACAATATTGCTCATGACCTGAATCAAGCTCTCGTTAAAGGCTTGGAGGATATTATCCAAATCACTGGTAAAACGAGACAAGATATCGCCATCTTGTCGGCGGTCAAAGAAAGAAACCGTCAAGCGAGCAAGCTTGCCAAAGAGGCCTTTGCGCATCTCGTTGGTCGACTCTGCAATCACGCGCGTCATGAGACACATGTATATGACACTGGAGATAAAGAGAACCAAAACCAGCAGGCCAAGATTGACCATGATTCCTGATAGACTTTGCCAAACAAGTTCTGGACTGCCATCTTGATAAGCTTGAACTAAATTAGCTAGCTGCGTCACTGCTTGTCCAGAAAAGACCGGAAAGAGGGCTTGGGCAAGAGTTGCCAGAACAATCATCAGGATAACAACTAAAAATGATAGCTTATAGACTTTAAAATAATTCCAAAAAAATTGAACTGTCTTCATATTACTCCTCCTTTCCTTTCTGTGTTTCATAGATTTCACGGTAAACGGCATTGTTGGCAACCAAGTCTGCATGCGTACCTTGACCAATCAATCGTCCTTGATCTAGAACCAAGATTTTATCTGCATGAACAACCGAGCTAATCTTTTGAGCGATGATAATGGTTGTTGTTCCCTTCAAGTCCTTATTCAAGGCTTCTTGAACCAGGCGCTCTGACTTAGCATCCAAGGCCGAGGTCGAATCGTCAAAAATCAGAATACGTGGATTGCTGACAATCCCACGCGCAATCGACATCCTTTGTTTTTGTCCACCTGAGAAGTTGGTTCCTCGTTCCTCAACTGGACTTTCAAAGGTTTTCTCCATACGATGAATGAATTCACTGGCTTGGGCAATATTGGCTGCACGCTCCATTTCAAATAGAGTGGCATCTCCTTTGCCCTGTCTCAAGTTATCTGCAATGGTTCCACTGAAGAGAATAGCACGTTGGAGAACGATAGAAACAGTTTTACGCAGGGTTCCTTCACTCACTTTGCGAATATCCTTGCCTCCGATTTTGATAGCCCCTTCCTGCGGGTCAAAGAGACGTGGAATCAATTGAGCCAAGGTTGACTTTCCTGCACCAGTGGCTCCAACTACACCAACCATCTGACCAGGTTCAATAGTAAAGCTCACATCTTTCAGCATCGGTTCCTTATCCATTGGATAGGTAAAGGTCACATTTTCAAAGCTAAGACTTCCGACCAACTCTTCATCTGGGACATCCTTGAAGGTCATGGCTGGCTCTGCGTCAAGAATTTCTCGAATACGACGCATAGAAATCATGGCACGACTGACAGAATTTCCTAAAAATCCAACCATAACAATGGTAAAGATAATCTGGCTCAAGTAATTGACAAAGGAAGCAATGGAGCCAACAACTGACGGATCCGACTGAACCATCCCTGCAACTAGCCAAATAGAGAGGAATACCGCCCCATAACCGACCAACATCATGAAAGGTTCCACTACTGAAAAGGCATAACCAATGTAAAGGTTTTGACCAAGAAGCTCGTCTGAAACCTCCGTAAACTTAGCAAATTGCTCTTTTTCTTGGACAAAGGACTTGACCACGCGAACGCCACGCAGATTTTCCTTGGCAATAGCATTGATGCGTTCAAGAAGGGTTTGAAACTTGGCAAAACGAGGCCCCATCATTCCCATCATGACAGCAGTCAAACCAAAAATCAAGACTACCATGAGAACAATCACCCACCACAGAGAAGGTAAGGTTTGAACTGCCAAGATAAAGGAACCGATGAACAAGAGGGGGAGTCTGAAAAGAATTTGGAAGGTCATCATGACGACGTTCTGAATCTGGTTGATATCATTTGTCATGCGAACGACTAGATTTCCCGCATTAAATTGTTCAATATTAGCATAAGAAAAGGTTTGGATTTTACGGAAGGCATCCTCCCGAAGGTCAGATGAAACTCCTTGGGCAATATAGGCTGCGAGGACAACATTGAGTCCACCAGCAACTAGACCGACTACGGCCACACCAATCAACCAAGCCCCGATACTATAAATAGCTTCATATTTTCCAGCAAGGAGGGCGTCTAAGACTTCCTGCAGATAACGCGGTTGCAGAAGTGAACTAGCAACCATCAAGCCTGTCATCAGAAGCGAAGTCAAGGCCTGCCACTTGTAGGTTTTTATTTTCTGAATCAGCATACTTTCTCCTTAAAAAATAGACAAAAGGGAGCGACAATGTGTCAGCTCCTTCTCATTCTGTTTGTGTGATGTTATTCTAGCAAAAAAGTGGGGGATTGTCAAAGAAGTCTCCTTGATACAGCTAGAATGACTAGTAATTTTCTCTTTATAGTTTCTGTTTTAACTCGACCAAGACATTCATAGCCTGCATAGGTGTCATATTGTAAACATCCAGTTTAGCTAATTCTGCTAGGATAGGATGTTCTTCAGTCGTATCAAAGAGTGAAATTTGTTCTGAGACAGTACTTGTTTGTTTCATAGGAGCAGGACTTTCTTGCCCCTGACTCTCCAGTTGCGTTAAAATCTTATCCGCTCTCGCTAAAAGATCAGCCGGTAAACCAGCAATCTTGGCAACATGGATACCATAGGATTTATCAGCTGGCCCTGGTTCAATCTTGTGAAGGAAGGTGACCTGCCCATCCTGCTCCAAGGTTGCCACGTGGACATTGACCAAGTGTTGTAAACTAGACTCCAGACTAGTCAACTCATGGTAGTGGGTCGCAAAGAGGGTCTTGGCTCCGATATGTTCATGGATGTATTCGATGATGGACTGGGCAAGAGCCATCCCGTCATAAGTTGCAGTTCCACGACCTAACTCATCAAAAAGAATCAAGGAATTCTTTGTTGCATGCGAAATGGCATTGTTGGCCTCCATCATCTCCACCATGAAGGTTGATTGGCCTGAAACCAAATCATCGGCTGCTCCGATACGGGTAAAGATAGCATCAAAAATAGGTAAATGGGCACTTTCTGCTGGCACATAAGAGCCCAACTGGGCCATTATCGCCGTCATGGCTAACTGACGCATGTAGGTTGACTTCCCGCTCATGTTGGGTCCTGTAATCAGTTGAATACTGGTATCTTCTGCCATCTGAATCGTATTGGGAATATAGGTCTGAGCCCCCATAACCTTTTCAACGACAGCATGGCGTCCTTTCTGGATATCAATTCGCGAATCATCTCCGAATTCAGGTCGAATCAAATGCTGGGTTTCAGCTACAACCGCCAGACTTTGCAAGACATCAACGGTCGCAATTCCTTGAGCTAGAGCCTGCAAACGCTGAATGTACTTGCCGACCTCTTCACGAATGCGCATAAAAATTTCGTACTCTAGGTTAGCTGACTTCTCACGCGCCTCCAACATGTCGCCTTCGATACGAGCTAATTCCTCGGTACCGAAGCGTTCTGAGTTTTTCAGCGTCGCCTTGCGGAAAAAGTGAGCAGGCACATTTCCCAGTTGTGAATTGGTCACATGGAAATAGTAGCCATCCTTTTTATTATAGTCAATCTTGAGCGTACTGATACCAGAGTTTTCGCGTTCCTTAGCCTCAATCTCAGCAATCCAGCCAGTCCCTTCTCTGAGAACGCGACGGTACTTGTCTAAAGTCTCATCAAATCCAGTTCGGATAATACCACCTTCTGTAATCACATGAGGAGCTTCAGGAGCAATCGCTGCGCTAATCAAACTCTCCAACTCAGGAATTCCATCCAGTTGTGCGATGAGATAGGCTAGAGCAGGTTGCTCCATCCCTTCTAAAATCGCACGAATCCGTGGCACACTAGACAAGGTAGTCGCCAACTGCAAGAGATCCTTGGGATTGGTCTTGCCAAAAGAAACACGACTAGCCAAGCGCTCAATGTCATAAACACCCTTGAGACTGTCTGTCAAATCACTACGCTCAAAGAAGTGGTCAAGAAAGACCTGCACCACTTCTTGACGTTGGACGATTCGTTCCTTATCAATCAAAGGACGATGAATCCAAGAACGCAAGAGACGCATCCCCATAGCCGTTTTGGTTTCATCCAAAAGCCAGAAAAGACTGCCTTGCTTCTTGCCTGAACGAGCATTCTCAACCAAATCCAGACTAGCCTTGGTCGCATAATCCATCTGCAAGAAATCTTTGATTTCATAGCGGATAACAGGCTTGAGGTGATTCAATTCCCTCATCTGAGTCCGATGAACATACTGGAGCAATTTACTAGATGCCGCTTGCTCCACAGCTGCCAATCGTGAATCCAGTAAATGAAGGTCTTCAAAGCCTTCTTTTTCATAGGAAAGTACCAGATTCATCTGACGACTAAGGATTTGTTCCTCTTCCTCAGACAAGTCATAGCCCAGCACCACTTCTCGAGCCTTGAGATTACGGATTTCCCCACAAACCAGCGTGAAATCCAAAAGACCTGTCACATAAAAGTCACCCGTCACCAGGTCCATATAAGCTAGGCCAAATTGATTGCCAGCACGGTCTATGGCAACCAAAAAATTATTCTGACTGTCCGGCTTACTGCTATCGACCACTGTCCCTGGCGTAATGACCTGAACAACCTCTCGTTTCACAACCCCAACTGCTTGTTTAGGATCTTCCATCTGCTCTGCGATAGCCACCTTATAGCCCTGCTCAATCAAGACATCGATATACTGTTGGGCAGAATGATAGGGGACACCCGCCATAGGAATCGGATTGTCGGCATTCTTGTTGCGACTCGTTAAGGAAATTTCCAGAATCTGCGCAGCATTGACCGCATCCTCATAAAATAATTCATAAAAATCACCCATCCGAAAGAGCAAAAACGCATCTGGATATTGCTTTTTAATCTCCACATACTGTTGCATGCCAGGTGATAGCTTTTCTGTCGCCATTGTCCGTCTCTCCTTGTCAAAAATAAGTCTTGAGAGCAACTCTCAAGACCTTACTTATCTTTCATCAAATCTAGCAAACGATCTTCCATGAGTTTGGCAACGTGCTGGTCTCGACAAATGACCAATAAGGTATTGGCACCAGCAACTGTTCCTAAAATCCATTCATCCTTGTTTGCATCTACAATATTTGCCAAAACAGAAGCTTCTCCCAGTTTGGTATGAAGCACCAAGGTAAACTCTGCTCTTGCAACACCTTCTAAATGATGAGACAAAAATTCCACCAAATCAATCTTTTCTGTCTCATTTGCTAGTACATAATACACCATATCATTTTTCTTGACCTTGGTCAAGCCGATTTCGCGCAAATCACGAGACAGGGTTGTCTGCGTCACAAAAACATTGTGCGCCTCCAACCGATCTTGAATTTCTTTTTGTGTACTTAATTTTTCCTCAGTAATCATTTTTTTTATTAACTGATGACGATCTCTTTTTCTCATAAAATCCTCTTATGTGAATATTTATAACTATTTTTATAACTATATTATACCAAAAAAACGGGAGATTTCAAAAATTTTTTCTTCTTTCTTTAAAATTGTGATAAAATAGTAGAAAAGTCCAAAAAGGAGCTCTTAATGAATACAAAAGAATTGATTGCTAGCGAATTGGCTAGCGTCATTGATAGCCTGGACCAAGAGGCTATTTTAAATTTACTGGAAACCCCTAAAAACTCAGAAATGGGAGACATTGCTTTCCCTGCTTTTTCTCTTGCAAAAGTCGAACGTAAAGCACCTCAAATGATCGCGGCTGAACTGGCTGAAAAAATTAACAGCCAATCCTTTGAAAAGGTTGTTGCAACAGGACCTTACGTCAACTTTTTCCTTGATAAATCTGCCATTTCTGCTCAAGTATTGCAAGCTGTTATCACTGAAAAAGAACACTATGCTGACCAAACTATTGGCAAACAAGAAAATGTTGTTATCGATATGTCTAGTCCCAATATCGCTAAACCATTTTCTATTGGTCACCTGCGCTCAACTGTCATCGGAGATAGCTTATCACATATTTTCCAAAAAATCGGTTATCAAACAGTCAAGGTCAACCACTTGGGAGACTGGGGTAAACAGTTTGGGATGTTGATTGTTGCCTACAAAAAATGGGGCGACGAAGAAGCTGTAAAAGCTCATCCAATCGATGAACTTCTTAAACTCTATGTCCGTATCAACGCTGAAGCTGAAAATGACCCTAGCTTGGATGAAGAAGCACGCGAATGGTTCCGTAAACTGGAAAATGGAGATGAGGAAGCCCTCGCTCTCTGGCAATGGTTCCGTGATGAAAGTTTGGTGGAATTTAACCGCCTTTACAATGAATTGCAGGTTGATTTTGACAGCTATAACGGAGAAGCCTTCTACAACGATAAGATGGATGCAGTTGTAGACATTCTTTCTGAAAAAGGCCTTCTTGTTGAATCAGAAGGTGCCCAAGTTGTCAATCTTGAGAAATATGGAATTGAACATCCAGCCCTTATCAAAAAATCTGATGGTGCAACTCTCTATATCACACGTGACTTGGCTGCAGCCCTTTACCGTAAAAACGAATACCAATTTGCTAAATCTATCTACGTCGTTGGTCAAGAGCAATCTGCCCACTTTAAACAGCTCAAAGCTGTCTTGCAAGAGATGGGCTACGATTGGAGTGACGACATTACTCATGTTCCTTTTGGTTTGGTTACAAAAGAAGGGAAAAAACTCTCTACCCGTAAAGGGAATGTCATCTTGCTAGAGCCCACTGTTGCAGAGGCTATTAGTCGTGCAAAAGCCCAAATTGAAGCTAAAAATCCTGAACTTGAAAATAAAGATCAGGTAGCACATGCTGTTGGGGTTGGAGCCATTAAGTTCTATGACCTCAAGACTGACCGTACAAACGGATATGACTTCGACTTAGAGGCCATGGTATCCTTCGAGGGTGAAACTGGACCTTATGTTCAATACGCCTACGCTCGTATCCAATCGATCTTACGCAAAGCGGATTTCAAACCAGAAACAGCTGGCAACTATAGCTTGAATGATGCTGAAAGCTGGGAAATCATTAAACTCATTCAAGACTTCCCACGT
Organism: Streptococcus sp. 1449; assembly: GCF_013276805.1. Taxonomy (NCBI): domain Bacteria; kingdom Bacillati; phylum Bacillota; class Bacilli; order Lactobacillales; family Streptococcaceae; genus Streptococcus; species Streptococcus sp. 1449. The sequence continues at coordinate 25,317 of NZ_VMLS01000009.1, read as the reverse complement.
ATTATCAACCGTGCGGCAGATAACTTTGAACCTTCTATCATTGCTAAATTTGCAATTAACCTAGCTCAATCCTTTAACAAATACTATGCACATACACGTATCTTGGATGAAAGCCCAGAACGCGACAGCCGTCTAGCCCTCAGCTACGCAACCGCAGTCGTTCTCAAAGAAGCCCTTCGCTTGCTTGGAGTAGAAGCGCCAGAGAAGATGTAAATCGCCAAAGTTACTTGATTGCAAAGCAATCTAAGTAACTAACGCCAAATCCTATTCGGACTTTGGCTAGGCGCTTCACTAGTTTTAGGACATAAATATGATCGATTTATGTTTCTTTACGTCGTAACCAGAGACACTTGCCTAAACGCTTCACTAATTCACCTAACCAAATAATAGACTTCCTGCAAAACTAGAATCCTAGTTCATGATTGATAATACCAGCAATCAAATTCATTCGTAATCCGAAGCGTTTACGATGATTTCGATAGGTTGTTGAAAACATTTTAAACGTTTTTACTTTGGCAAAGATGTTCTCAACCTTGATTCTCTCCTTAGATAGCGCATGGTTACAGGCTTTATCTTCAGCTATTAGCGGCTTGAGTTTGCTGGATTTACGTGGAGTTTGTGCTTGAGGATATATCTTCATGAGCCCTTGATAACCACTGTCAGCCAAGATTTTACCAGCTTGTCCGATATTTCTGCGACTCATTTTGAACAACTTCATATCATGACAATAGTTCACAGCGATCTCCAAAGAAACAATTCTCCCTGGACTTGTGACAATCGCTTGAGCCTTCATAGCGTGGCATTTCTTTTTACCAGAATCATTCGCTAATTGTTTTTTAAGGCGATTGATTTTTACTTCCGTCGCATCAATCATTACCGTATCCTCAGAACTGAGAGGAGTTCTTGAAGTTGATAAGGATTATGCTCTGGTTTCTTGTCTTGTTGCTCCTGGTTTTGAATTTGAGGATTTTGAATTATTTGAAAGGGTAGATCTACTGGCGACCTATCTAGAGCACAAGGAGATGATTGAGCGTTTGACCAGATCCTAGTCTTGATAAGCAAATTTAATCTGATTTAGCAATGTTAGGATTTCTGATAATTGTGTTATAATGTTACCAATAGGAGATAATAGATGACAAAACAAGTCTTATTAGTGGATGATGAAGAACACATTCTGAGATTGCTTGACTACCATTTAAGTAAGGAAGGCTTTTCTACTCAATTGGTAACAAATGGACGGAAGGCCTTAGCTTTGGCAGAAACAGAACCCTTTGATTTTATCTTGCTTGATATCATGTTACCACAATTAGATGGCATAGAAGTTTGTAAGCGGCTGAGAGCCAAAGGCGTCAAAACTCCAATTATGATGGTTTCTGCGAAAAGTGATGAATTTGATAAGGTTTTGGCCTTGGAATTAGGGGCTGATGACTACCTGACCAAGCCTTTTAGCCCTAGAGAATTGCTGGCGCGTGTCAAGGCTGTCCTCAGGCGAACTAAAGGAGAACAAGAAGGAGATGATTCAGATAATATCGCTGACGATTCTTGGCTATTTGGGACCTTGAAAGTATACCCTGAGCGTCATGAAGTCTACAAGGCGAATAAGTTACTGAGTTTGACCCCAAAAGAATTTGAACTCTTGCTCTATCTTATGAAACATCCCAACATGACACTGACTAGAGAGCGTCTTTTGGAACGTATCTGGGGGTATGACTTTGGGCAGGAAACACGTTTGGTGGACGTTCATATTGGTAAGTTGAGGGAAAAAATTGAAGACAATCCTAAAGCCCCTCAATTTATTCGAACCATTCGGGGTTATGGTTATAAGTTCAAGGAGTTATAGATGAAACGCTACCTTCAATTTTGGCTAGTCAATCTAAGTGTTAGCCTCATTCTGATTGCAGGGATGGCATTAACTTGGATCAGTAAAGGCATCGGTCTCTTTCTTCTAGCCCTTTCTTTGGGACTAGGTAGCTACTGGCTCTTTTGCCTTTGGAAATGGGAAGTTGCTTTTGAGACCTTGCACCAACCTCTCTTGACCAGTAGTGAATACTTTTTAGAAAAAGGGCAAGAAGACTTAAAGTCTTTGGCTCAGTATGTGTCTGGCCTAAAAACCAAAGTCTCCCAACAGGATCAGCAATACAAGGACCTAGCCGAAACAATGGAGGTTCTTCTGTCGCACCTAACCATGGGGACGTTTTTAGTTTCCGCTCAAGGTCAGATGTTATTATCCAGTCGCTCTCTGCCTCATTATTTTCCCGATGTGGACGGCGACATAAGTTCACTTGATGACCTCAAACGGATGGATATTCGGAATTTAGTTCACCAAGCCTTCGATCAAAAAACAAGGTTAAAACAAGAAGTAAGTGGGTTTCATGAGGGTGACCTGATTTTAGAAGTGACAGCAGTTCCCGTTTTTAGCCCCACCCAATCTGTGGAAGCTGTGCTCGTCTTGTTATATGATTTAACAACGATTAGAACTTATGAAAAGTTAAATTTAGCCTTTGTCTCAAATGCCTCCCATGAATTGAGGACACCAGTTACTTCGATTAAGGGCTTTGCTGAAACCATTAAGGAGATGTCAGCTGAAGAAGAAGCGCTCAAGGATGACTTTCTAGACATTATTTACAAAGAAAGCTTGCGTCTTGAGCATATTGTTGAGCATCTTCTTACCTTATCTAAGGCTCAACAAATGCCTATACAATGGACGACCCTTTCTTTGGCAGAATTTGTACAGGATTTGACTCAAAGCGTGCAACCTCAGCTCAAGAAGAAGGATTTACAGCTAAAGGTGCAGGTGCCAGATGATATCACCCTCGTATCAGATAGTCAATTACTTTCCCAAATCTTACTCAATCTTTTAACCAATGCCATCCGTTACACTGAACAAGGGGGAAAAATTGAGGTCAAGACCCAAAAGGTGAACGAAGGCATTAAGATTTCTGTGTCAGATACAGGGATTGGTATTAGTCAATTAGAGCAGGATCGTATTTTTGAACGTTTTTACCGAGTTAATAAAGGTCGAAGCAGACAAACTGGTGGCACTGGTCTTGGCCTTGCTATTGTCAAAGAACTTAGTCAATTATTAGGTGGCCAAGTCACGGTGACGAGTCAGCTTGGCAGAGGCAGTTGCTTCACGATTTTTCTTCCTAACCAATCTTTCGCACAGGACTAATAATTTTTAAAGCTATTTTTAGGAGCAGCCACTTTTCAAAAGTGGCTTTTTTGATTCTTTACACAATCTTTACATGAATCAGGGATAAACCTTTACAAAGACTTGTTAGACTATAAGTGTAGTAATCCTACACAAGAAAAATACATAGAAATAAAGGTGATTATTATGAAATTCAAAAAAATGCTTACTCTTGCAGCCATTGGCTTATCAGGATTTGGGCTTGTTGCCTGTGGCAATCAGTCATCTGCTTCCAAACAGTCAGCTTCAGAAACGATTGAGGTGATTTCACGAGAAAATGGCTCTGGAACACGGGGTGCCTTCACAGAAATCACAGGGATTCTCAAAAAAGACGGTGATAAAAAAATTGACAACACTGCCAAAACAGCTGTGATTCAAAATAGCACAGAAGGTGTTCTCTCAGCAGTTCAAGGGAATGCTAATGCTATCGGCTACATCTCCTTGGGATCTTTATCGAAATCTGTCAAGGCTTTAGAGATTGATGGTATCAAGGCTAGTCGAGACACAGTTTTAGATGGTAAATACCCTCTTCAACGTCCCTTCAACATTGTTTGGTCTTCTAATCTTTCCAAGCTAGGTCAAGATTTTATCAGCTTTATCCACTCCAAACAAGGTCAACAAGTGGTCACAGATAATAAATTTATTGAAGCTAAAACCGAAACCACAGAATATACAAGCCAACACTTATCAGGCAAGTTGTCTGTTGTAGGTTCCACTTCAGTATCTTCTTTAATGGAAAAATTAGCAGAAGCTTATAAAAAAGAAAATCCCGAAGTTACGATTGATATTACCTCTAATGGGTCTTCAGCAGGTATTACCGCTGCTAAGGAGAAAACCGCTGATATTGGTATGGTTTCTAGGGAATTAACTCCTGAAGAAGGTGAGAGTCTCAGCCATGATGCTATTGCTTTAGACGGTATTGCTGTTGTGGTCAATAATGACAATAAGGCAAGCCAAGTCAGTATGGCTAAACTTGCAGACGTTTTTAGTGGCAAATTAACCACCTGGGACAAAATTAAATAAAATGTTTGCTCCATAAATCTCTAAAGAGATGCAGACGTTTCATCGTACAATAAGATAAAGAAGGCAAGTAGGGAGGTGTCGCATCTCCCTTACTTTCTTCACTAGAAAGGACAAAATGTGACAAAACAAGCCTTCAAGGAAGCAGTTTTTAGGGCAATTTTTTTCATGAGTGCAGCAGTAGCTGTTGTAGCTATTTTGCTAATCTGTTTCTTTATTTTTAGTAATGGCTTGCCTTTCATGGCTAACTACGGCTTTACCCGTTTTTTATTAGGCAGTGATTGGTCGCCAACGAACAATCCGGCAAGCTATGGTATTTTACCAATGATTGTTGGTTCCTTATTAATTACCTTAGGAGCGATTGTGATTGGGGTGCCAACAGGCATCTTGACATCGGTGTTTATGGTTTATTATTGTCCAAAGCCCGTCTATGGCTTCTTAAAATCAGCTATCAACTTGATGGCGGCCATTCCATCTATTGTTTATGGTTTTTTCGGCCTACAATTATTGGTGCCTTGGATTAGAACCTTTTTAGGAAATGGCATGAGTGTCCTAACCGCTTCGTTACTATTAGGAATAATGATTTTGCCAACCATTATCAGTTTGTCAGAATCTGCTATCCGAACAATTCCCAAAACGTATTATTCTGGTAGCTTGGCTCTAGGAGCTAGTCATGAACGGAGTATTTTTAGTGTCATCTTGCCAGCTGCGAGATCTGGTATTTTATCAGCAGTTATTTTAGGAATCGGTCGCGCAGTAGGCGAAACCATGGCAGTTATTTTGGTGGCAGGCAACCAGCCGATTATTCCAAGTGGACTCTTTTCAGGAACCAGAACCTTAACAACCAATATTGTTCTGGAAATGGCTTACGCATCAGGTCAGCATAGGGAAGCCCTTATTGCAACCTCAGCAGTTCTCTTTTTCCTTATTCTCTTGATTAATGCCTACTTTGCCTACTTGAAAGGAAAATCATCTTATGAGTAAATACCTGCTAAAACTTCTCGTTTATTGTTTTTCAGCTTTAACCTTTGGCTCTCTCTTTTTAATCATTGGTTTTATCCTCATCAAAGGCTTACCTCATCTAAGTCTATCCCTCTTTTCTTGGACTTATACTTCTGAGAACATTTCCCTTATGCCAGCGATTATTTCCACCGTTATTCTGGTCTTTGGTGCTCTTCTTTTAGCCTTGCCCATAGGGATTTTTGCTGGTTTTTATCTTGTGGAATATACAAAAAAAGATTCCCTTTGTGTTAAAATCATGCGATTGGCCTCAGATACCTTGTCTGGGATTCCTTCCATTGTTTTTGGTCTGTTTGGCATGCTCTTCTTTGTAGTCTTCTTAGGTTTTCAATACTCTCTGTTATCAGGAATCTTAACCTCAGTCATCATGGTGTTGCCAGTCATTATTCGCTCAACAGAAGAAGCCCTTTTATCTGTTAGTGATAGCATGCGTCAAGCAAGTTATGGACTTGGGGCAGGTAAGTTACGGACTGTTTTTAGAATTGTTCTACCAGTTGCCATGCCAGGTATTTTAGCTGGAGTGATACTAGCTATTGGCCGTATCGTTGGTGAGACAGCTGCCCTCATGTATACATTAGGTACCTCTACCAATACGCCAAGTAGTCTCATGTCTTCAGGTCGTTCTCTAGCCCTGCATATGTATATGCTGTCAAGTGAGGGGCTACATGTCAATGAAGCCTATGCTACCGGTGTGATTTTGATTATTACTGTTTTAATGATAAATACTCTATCAAGCTTATTATCTCGAAAACTTGTGAAAGGAGCTTCCTAGTATGGGAACATTTTCAGTCAGACACCTAGACTTATTTTACGGGGACTTTCAAGCCTTAAAAAATATTTCGATTCAATTACCAGAAAGACAGATTACTGCCTTGATAGGCCCATCTGGTTGTGGTAAATCAACTTTTCTAAAAACCCTTAATCGGATGAACGATTTGGTTCCTTCTTGCCATATTGAAGGCCAAGTCCTCTTAGATGAGCAAGATATTTATAGTAGCAAATTCAACCTTAATCAGCTACGTAAGCGTGTAGGGATGGTTTTTCAACAGCCTAATCCCTTTGCCATGTCTATCTATGATAACGTGGCTTATGGCCCAAGGACACATGGTATTCGAGACAAAAAACAATTAGATGCCTTAGTGGAAAAATCTTTAAAAGGGGCAGCCATTTGGGACGAAGTCAAAGATAATCTTAAAAAGAGTGCCATGTCCTTATCAGGCGGTCAGCAGCAACGCCTTTGCATTGCGCGAGCTTTAGCAGTAGAACCTGATATTCTGTTAATGGATGAGCCGACTTCAGCCTTAGACCCTGTCTCCACTTTAAAAATTGAAGACCTCATTCAGCAACTAAAAAAGGATTATACGATTATCATTGTTACCCATAACATGCAACAAGCTTCACGTATTTCAGATAAAACTGCTTTTTTCTTAACAGGAGAAATTTGCGAATTTGGAGATACCGTTGACATGTTTACCAATCCAAAAGATCAGCGCACAGAAGACTATATTTCAGGACGGTTCGGATAAGGAAGGAAAAACCTATGAGAAATCAATTTGACTTAGAATTGCATGAATTAGAACAATCCTTTTTAGGACTAGGGCAACTTGTCCTTGAAACAGCTTCAAAAACCTTACTGGCCTTAGCCTCCAAAGACAAGGAGATGGCAGAGCTAATTATCAATAAGGATCATGCTATCAACCAAGGTCAAAGCGCTATCGAATTGACCTGTGCCCGTTTGTTGGCCTTGCAACAGCCACAAGTGTCTGACCTTCGATTTGTGATTAGCATCATGTCTTCTTGTTCAGACCTTGAACGTATGGGAGACCATATGGCAGGCATTGCTAAAGCTGTTTTGCAACTAAAAGAAAATCAACTAGCCCCTGACGAAGAACAGTTACACCAAATGGGTAAATTATCCCTCAGCATGCTATCCGATTTATTGGTTGCCTTTCCTTTGCACCAAGCCTCAAAAGCTATTAGTATTGCTCAAAAAGATGAACAGATTGACCAATATTATTATGCCTTATCAAAGGAAATCATTGGACTTATGAAAGACCAAGAAACCTCAATTCCCAATGGAACTCAATACCTTTATATCATAGGGCATCTGGAACGCTTCGCTGATTACATTGCTAACATTTGTGAACGCCTAGTCTACCTAGAAACAGGAGAACTAGTGGATTTGAATTAATTCAACTAATCCTTAAAAGAGAAGAGTACGATTAAGTGCTCTTTTTTATGGTTGTAAAAAAGTTCATTTGACCAATTTAAGCAGTGTAGATAGTGAGGAGCTGTTTCAATTCTATCGTGAACGAGGGAATGCTGAAAACTTTATCAAAGAAAGGAAAGCAGGATTCTTTGGGGATAAGACAGATAGTTCGACCATGGTTAAGAATGAAGTACGTATGATGATGGGCTATCTGGCTTATAATCTCTACCTCTTTTTAAAGCAGCTAGCTGATGATGAAGTAAAGGCCTTGACTATCAAGCGTTTTCGACCTCTCTTCCTTCATATTGCCGGAAAATATGTCTCTACTGCTAGACGACATATTCTCAAATTCTCAAGTCTATACGCCTATTCAAAACAATTTCAAGCCTTATTTGATACAATCTGCCAGATAAATCTGATACTCCCTATTCCATATAGAGCTAGAGGGCAGGGGAAAACATGCCTAACAATAAGTCACCTTATTTTAGAAATCGAGCATCAAACCAAGGGAGGAGTCTGCCCTTTTTTAGGAAAAAATCAAGACAAATCTCCTCAATCATGTCTCAAATATTAGAAATCAAGCAAAATCACCAGAAGGACAGTAGTTTAACTAGCTTTTCTGGTGATTTTTGAACTGTGTAGTTCGTTAGTGCCAGATATGAATAATTTGGGATGATAAATCTTTCTTCCTCAGGTAGCCTATCATAATACTCTTCAAAAATCTTATCAAAAACACTCTCTTTCTTTTGGGCGATAGTTTCATCTTCGTATGTAGGAGTCCTCATCAAGAAATACTTCAATTCTAGGTATTCCTTATCCAACTCTATATAACTTGGCATCAACTTGTAATCTTCACCCCCCAAACGTTCAGCGATATATTTTAACTTTGTTAGTGTTGGTCTGGATTCTCCATTTTCAATTCTAATTAATTGACGGATACTTCATTCAGACTCATCGCCACAAAATTCTGAACTACTGATTTTTTTAGCCAAACGTAATCTTTTAATTTTTTCGCCAAACTCTCGCAACCTACAAGAACCTCCTGAGTTGTTTACCTCTATTATAAGCATATACTGAATCAAACTATCTATCAGATTTCTTCTCACTTTAACTAAAGACTAAGAGTTTATCCCTTCGTCTCGGTTTTTGTGTATTTTTCAAGTAACAAAGCCACCATACCCCAGTAATGCAAGTGCAAAATCCCTCAGAATATGATAGAATAAGAGAAAGGACTCTATTAAGGAGGAAATCATGGAAAAACAAACCATCGCCGTCTTGGGACCTGGTTCTTGGGGAACTGCCCTTTCACAAGTCTTAAATGACAATGGACACGAGGTACGTATTTGGGGAAATCTTCCCGAGCAAATCAATGAAATTAATACCAATCATACTAACAAACACTACTTTAAAGATGTCGTTCTAGATGAAAATATCATTGCCTACACCGACTTAGCAGAGGCACTGAGAGATGTGGATGCGATTTTGTTTGTTGTCCCAACAAAAGTGACACGACTTGTTGCCCAACAAGTTGCACAAACCTTGGACCATAAGGTTATCATCATGCACGCATCAAAGGGATTAGAACCTGATAGCCATAAACGATTATCAACCATCCTTGAAGAAGAAATTCCTGAACATCTCCGTAGTGATATCGTCGTTGTTTCAGGACCTAGTCATGCAGAAGAGACCATTGTGCGTGACCTAACTTTAATAACTGCTGCTTCTAAAGATTTACAAACAGCTCAATACGTTCAGGAGCTATTTAGTAATCACTACTTCCGACTTTATACCAATACGGATGTTATCGGGGTCGAAACCGCTGGTGCTCTCAAAAATATTATCGCTGTCGGTGCCGGAGCTTTACATGGTTTGGGATTTGGTGACAACGCTAAGGCAGCCATCATCGCTCGAGGCTTGGCAGAAATCACCCGCCTAGGGGTAGCACTCGGGGCTAATCCACTGACCTATAGCGGCTTATCTGGTGTGGGAGATTTGATCGTAACAGGAACCTCCATCCACTCTCGTAACTGGAGAGCCGGAGATGCTCTTGGTCGTGGAGAATCCCTAGCTGATATCGAAGCCAATATGGGCATGGTGATTGAAGGAATTTCAACGACTCGAGCAGCCTATGAGCTAGCGCAAGAACTTGGAGTCTATATGCCGATTACGCATGCCATTTACCAAGTTATTTACCAAGGAACCAATATCAAAGATGCCATTTATAATATCATGAACAATGAATTTAAAGCAGAAAATGAGTGGTCTTAACCCTCTAGAGAAAGGATTCTTATGGCACTGAAAGTTAGAAAAGCAGTCATTCCTGCCGCTGGACTAGGAACTCGATTTTTACCAGCAACCAAGGCCCTTGCTAAAGAAATGTTGCCAATTGTAGACAAACCAACTATCCAGTTTATCGTGGAAGAAGCTCTCAAATCAGGTATTGAAGATATTCTGGTTGTCACTGGTAAATCAAAACGCTCTATTGAGGACCACTTTGATTCAAATTTTGAGCTTGAGTACAACCTCAAAGAAAAAGGTAAAACAGATCTGTTAAAATTAGTAGATGAAGCAACTGGCATGCGCCTTCATTTCATCCGCCAAACTCACCCTCGTGGTCTTGGAGATGCTGTCCTACAAGCCAAAGCTTTTGTGGGGAATGAGCCCTTCGTTGTTATGCTGGGCGATGACCTTATGGACATCACAGATGAGAATGCCGTTCCTTTGACAAAACAACTGATGAAGGATTACGAGCGGACACACGCATCAACCATTGCTGTCATGCCCGTACCACACGAAGACGTTTCATCATATGGAGTCATTGCTCCTCAAGGTGAAGGAATCAACGGACTCTATAGCGTTGAAACTTTCGTTGAAAAACCAGCGACCGAAGATGCACCAAGTGATTTTGCAATCATCGGTCGCTATCTACTCACACCTGAGATTTTTGATATCCTCGAAAAGCAAGCTCCTGGTGCTGGAAATGAAATCCAACTTACTGATGCTATTGATACGCTCAATAAAACACAGCGTGTTTTTGCCCGTGAATTTACAGGAGCTCGTTACGACGTTGGGGATAAGTTTGGATTTATGAAAACATCTATTGACTACGCCCTCAAACATCCACAAGTCAAAGATGACTTAAAAGATTACCTCATCCAACTGGGAAAAGAATTGGCTGAGAAGGAATAATACTCTTCGAAAATCTCTTCAAACCACGTTAGCTTCACCTTGCCGTACTCAAGTATAGCCTGCGGTTAGCTTCCTAGTTTGCTCTTTGATTTTCATTGAGTATAAAATAAAAAAGATAAGGTTCAAAAAATGCCTTATCTTTTTTCATTCCACAAATTTTCATCCCATTCCCTTGTAGAGAAGTAAGACTGCGAGTCCTACGAACAAGACTAACGCTACCAGTCTCTGACTAGCACTATACATCCGTCTTTCTCCTCTAACTGGAAAGATAATTGCTAGAAATGCGCCACCAACTGCACCTCCGATATGGCCTGCTAGGCTGATTCCTGGAATCAGAACACTTCCAATAATGTTAATCACAAAAAGTGTCAGATAAGACTGTCCTAGCTGTTGGATATAAGGATTACGAGTTGCATAGCGAAGAATGATAATCGCGGCAAATAGACCATAAAGAGAGGTGGATGCACCTGCTGCTAAGGATTTGGGACTAAATACAAAAACAAAGAGATTGCCCATCATTCCTGATAAAAGATAGAGAAAGAAAAACTGCTTAGAACCGAAAATCTCCTCTACCTGCCTTCCAAGATAATAAAGTGAAAGCATATTAACAATGAAATGCTCCCACCCAATATGAACAAAAATAGCCGAAAAGAGACGCCAAATTTGCTCGGGAAAGAGGCGAATGGCAGGCCCATACATGGCTCCAAATCGAAATAGAGTATCCGCCCTGTCAAAGTTTCCTCCTGTAGTTACCAACATTAGTAGAAATACCACGGCCGTCACTAAAAGAAAGAAACTCGTCACAGGGTAACGCCTATCAAAGATTTCTTTCATCAATCAGTACCTCCTGAACAGGAATATCATGATTTTCAGGAATAAAGTCCTGAATTTGACAAGGATATATCGTACTCAAAGTATGACCAGAAAAATATTCCAGATAGCGGTCATAATAACCTCCGCCATAGCCAATCCGATAGCCTTCCATCGTAAAAGCCAGCCCTGGGACATGAATCAAATCAATCTGAGAGGCATCTACCACTTCTAAATTTCCCTGTGGTTCCAGTAAGCCAAAGGAAGTTTTGACCAGTTGTTGCAGATCATAGACCACAAAGTCCATGCGCCCCTTGGAATAGGTTTTGGGTATCAGAACCTTCTTGCCGTCCCTCAGCGCCTGCTCAATCAATCCCTGCGTTTGAAATTCGTGCGGAAAAGAGAGATAGGTTGCGATGACCTTGGCTTCTTGGTAGAAGGGATGGTGTAAAAGCCGCTCAGTTAAAGTTTGGTCTATAAACTGTTTTTGCTGTCGAGGGATAGCCTTCATTTCTTGCAAGACTTGCTTGCGTAGTTCCGATTTCATAGACAACCCCTCTACTCTGCTGCCTTCTTTTTCAGGAAACTAGAGACCGCATCCACCCCAATAGCTAATGCTTCTTCCTTAGGAGCCATCTGAGGGTGATGAAGGGCGTAGGGACTATCGATACCCAGCCAAAACATCACGCCATCAACCTTTGAAAGGAGATAACCAAAGTCCTCGCCTGTCATAGCAGGCTCGATATCAATCAACTCAATTCCGTCTTTCTCTTCAAAAAAGTCCATTAGTTCACGCGCCAAGGCTGGATGGTTCTCAACAGGTAGGTATCCACCTTGTTTGAGTTCCACTTCGACTTCCATATCAAAGGCAGCTGCAACTCCTTCTGCAACTGTTTTGACCCGCTTTTGTACCAAGAGACTCATGTCCTGAGTCAAGGCCCGAATAGTTCCATGCAAAAAGGCTGTATCTGTGATAACATTGTTGGTTGTTCCAGCTTGGAAAAGACCAAAGGTCACCACTGCTCCCTCTATTGGGTTGACATTGCGGCTGACAACTGACTGCACCTGGGTCACAAAGTAACTAGTTGCCACCAAGGCGTCATTAGCTTCATGTGGAAAGGCTGCGTGTCCTCCTTTTCCTTTGAAACGGATCTTCACCTCGCAAGTTCCTGCAAAGAGTGTATGAGTATTGGTCGCAATCTGACCAACCTTCAAATCTGGTCGAACATGAAGCCCATAAAACTGGTCTGGCAACCAGTCTCCAAAAGCACCATCCTCATACATGAGCATGCCACCAGCTTCATTTTCTTCAGCAGGCTGAAACAGGAAGAGTAGATTATTTTTAGGTTGTTCCTCAAGGGCGCGCTCGAGACAGCCTAAGGCAATAGTCATGTGGAAATCATGGCCACAAGCGTGCATGCGACCTTGATGCTGAGAAGCAAAAGGAAGTCCTGTTTGTTCAACGATAGGCAGACCATCAATATCCGTCCGCCAACCAATAGTACGCTCTGGCTGACTTCCCTGCAAGTAAACCAAAATACCTGTCCGCCAAGTACGAACTTGAACAAACTCCTTGCCCGCAGTCAATTTCTCAATCACATCCAGCAAATAAGCATGAGTTTTGATCTCCTCCAAGCCAATCTCTGGAATCTGGTGCAAATCTCGTCTAATCTGAATCAAATCTAACATCTATCTATCCTCCCATATAGCAGAAAGAGGCTGGAAAAGGGTTCCGCCTCTATTTTTCTTTTACAATTACAAGGTACGAAGCGCATCTTCTAGCGCTGTTTTTTGTTGAGTTTGGGCATCAATCTCTTTGATAATTCGAGCTGGAACACCTGCTACTACTACATTTTCTGGAACATCTTGGGTAACGATAGCTCCTGCTGCGACAACTGAACCACTACCGATTTGGACTCCTTCGATAACCACTGCATTGGCACCGATAAGAACATTGTCTCCAACACGGACTGGTTCTGCGCTAGCTGGCTCAATCACACCTGCTAAAACTGCACCTGCACCAACGTGGCTGTTTTTCCCAACGATGGCACGGCCACCAAGGATAGCCCCCATGTCAATCATGGTTCCTGCACCGATTTCAGCACCGATATTGATAACAGCTCCCATCATGATAACAGCATTGTCACCAATTTCTACCTGGTCACGGATAATAGCGCCTGGCTCGATACGAGCGTTGATAGCACGTTTATCTAGCAAAGGAACTGCAGAATTGCGAGCATCTTGCTCAACAACATAGTCTTGATTTTCTACCAAACCATTGAGAAGCGGAGCCACGTCCTTCCAGTCTCCAAATAAAACATTCCCTAGTCTAACAACCGAGCTAGGTACAGCAGTTGCGAGTTGTCCCTCAAAAGTTACTTTCACACTGGTTTTCTTCTCAGCATTAGCGATAAATTGGATAATTTCTTGAGCATTCATTTTTGTAGCAGTCATAAAAAAACCTCTCATTCTTTATAATGATAACTATTCTACCAAAAAAAGCCTCAAATTTGAAGCCTTTTTGTCTGTTTTTAGGTATGATTTTTTAGGGATGTGAGATAAAACGTGCTGTCGGTAAAAGCAAACCCCTACCGATACAACCTAAAAACACTCTTCACAACTATCTCCCCGTGTTTTATTGACTATTCTAGTATAGCACACTTTTAGAATTAAGAAAAGACTTTTTATCTACTTTCTTTCGCTTCTTCTATAGACAAAAATATCATGGGTAAAATAATCAAGGCCATAGCTAGAAGGAGTGACCAATCCACTACCAGGCCTAAGAACAAAACACTCAAGAGAGCAGAAGAGAGAGGTTCACTGGCACTGATAACGGAAACCACCAAAGGAGAAACCAAGGACACCGCCTTCATGGAAATAAAAAAAGCAAAAGCCGTCCCAAAGAAAGCGATAATGAGACAAATCAAGATACTCCAAATATCAAGAGTAAAGGAAAGCTGATGCACTGGCGAGAGAACATTGCTAAATAAACCTGCCAAAATCATCCCCCACCCAACCGTGGGTACAAAACCATAGCGCTTCGCAAAAGGCTGGGGCAAGATAACATTAAACATAACACCCATAGCACTCAGTAAGCCCGTCACAAGGGCTAGTGGTGTCATGGATAACTGAGAGAGATCTCCCTTTGTCGCCATCAAGCAAACACCCAGCATGGCAACCAAAACATAGAAAACAGCGCTTTTTGACGCTCGTTTTTGATAAACCAAGCGATTGTAAAAGAGGATAAAGACAGGGCTAATAAACTGTAAAATAGTTGCTGTCGTAGCATTTGAGTATTCTACACAGAGATAGAAAAAATACTGAACTGAAAAAATCCCCAAAATAGCATAGGCTAAAAAGGGCAGGTAATTTTTCTTGTCTCGCCAAATATCTAGCACTTGCGATTTTAATTGTATTGCAGACCAAATGAGTACAAGACTCCCTGCCAGTGTCAAACGCATAGAGGTAATCCAGCCCGAAGACACCTGATAATGAGTAAAGAAGTACTCTCCTAAAATTCCACAGATTCCCCATATTAAGCCGGATAGGAGCGAATAAATTTTTCCGTTAACAATCTTTTTCTGATACTGATTCATACCCTTATTGTAACACGAAAGGAAAAAAGTGGCAATCCATTGATTGGCCACTTCATTTAGAGAATTATCGTCTCGCCCTTGAAGAAGAAGGTCGTGTAGTAGTTGAGTTACTGCTATCGCTAGAACTACTACTTGAGCTGCTGGAGCTTGATGGAGTTGGTAGACTCCCCACGATGCTAGACCAAGCATTCTGATAATCCGCATCACTTCCACCAATAGCAAAGCGATAACTGGTCGTTGGCGCTCCTGTCTTATTAGCCCAATAGCTGGTAACAGTCGAACCTGTAACATCTACCTCTTTTCCTTCGACAGAAACCTTCCCTGGTTTTTGACCTGTTGATTTCAAGACTTCCGATTTCACTACACTAGGATCTAAAGTAAAGCGCTCGTTCCCCCAAATGCTTGGTGAGGCTTGCTGAATCGCATTTACCAGATGAGCCATGTAATTAGAGTTATTGGAATAACCTGCTCTACGTGACAATGAATGATTATCATCATGCCCAATCCAGCCACCTAGGGTTAATCTAGGTGTCGAAAGCATGAGCCACATATTTTCGTCTTGGTTGGTTGTACCAGTCTTCCCAATCCAATCTGCATTAGCCAGAGTAGGATTTAAAACAGTCAGATTCGTCTTGAAGGTTGTTGTCACACGAGAGGATAGAACTTCTCGCAGCAAGCCCTGCATAATTGTCGCAGTAGCTTTTGAATAGACTTGAACTGGTTTATCCTGATACTCATACACCACTCTACCATCTGCTGCTTCAATTTTAGAAATCACATGTTTCTGATGATAAACTCCGTTATTAGCTAGGGTCTGATAGCCATTAGTATGCTGGGCAACTGTGACTTCAATACCACCACCCATTGGCAGGCTCTCAATACCGTACTCAGGAATCTCGTAACCCATCTTTTCCATATAACCCTTGACATCAACACCCTTTTCACGGAGCATACGATAGGTCCAGTAAGCAGGGATATTCCATGAATAGTTCAGAGCTTCTCCCAAGGTCATCATTCCTGTTCCCTTGCTATTAGCATACATAATCGGATTACCATTAGCAAAGTTTGTTGGATAGTTAGATAGAATCGTTTCGCTTCCCATCAAGCCCTGATCAATAGCAATACCGTAGGCCAGCAAAGGCTTGGTAGTAGAAGCTGGTGAGCGTTTGGTATCAAAGGCATGATTATTTTGATTTTCTTGATAATTACGACCACCTACAAAGCCTAGAATAGCACCTGTTTGGTTGTCCATCAAGACATTCCCTACTTCTACACGACCTGTTCCATCGTCTAAAAGATAGCCATAGTCAGCAACCGCATTTTGCATGGCAGAATGAATTTTCTGGTCTATGGTAGTAGTAATCTTATAACCACCATTTTCAATTTCCTTGGCTGCCAAATCACGATAAAACTTCTGAGTTGCCTCATTTTTCAATTCCTTAGTGGAGACATTGTCTCTCTGAGCTAGATAGTCATACATACGTTCTTGAGCTTCTGCCAAAGTTGTAAAGTATAAATAGTCTCGTGAAATTCCTGTGACCGTGCCCGAGGGTAAAAAGTCCTGTTTAAGGTCATAATCCTTGTACTGAGAATACTCGTCCTTGCTTAAGGCACCTGTACGATACATACTGTAAAGAACTGCCTTAGCCCGTCTTAAGCCAATTTCTAGGTCTTCATCACTCTTCAACTCCCCAGTATTTTCATAAGGAGAGTAAGTAATGGGACTCTGTGGAAGTCCTGCTAAAAATGCTGCTTGAGGAACAGTCAACTGACTGGCATCGACACCGAAAATCCCCTCAGCCGCCTGCTGAGCTCCTGCAATATTCTGCCCCTTATTATTTCGGCCAAAGGGAGCCACATTGAGATAGGTCGTTAAAATCTCATCTTTATTCATGGCGCGTTCCAAGGCAAGAGCATCCACAATCTCTGTCGCCTTACGAGCCAAGGTCGGCGCATCCCCAACCACCTGCTGTTTAATCAGTTGCTGGGTCAAGGTTGAACCCCCACTAGAGGAACCCAAACCTACAAATTTCCCCAAGGTCGCACGAATCACCGCCTTGGGTACTACACCCTTATGTTCTTTAAAGTGTTCGTCTTCCGTCGCAATGATAGCCTTCTTCAGATTTTCCGAAATTTGCTCAGATGAGATAGAAGTGCGCAACAAATCACTCTCTATGGAAGCAATCACCGTCCCATCCGCATAGGTAATCTCTGAAATAGAAGAGATGTCCTTGACCTGATGTACCAATTCTTCTGTCTGAGGCACCCGAACCTTGTCAAATAAGGCCACTCCGTACCCCAAAGCAATCCCAGCTCCCAACATTCCTCCTAGAAAACCGAGTACAAAGAGTAAGTTAAATAAGGCTTTTATACTCAGTAAAATAGCTGGAAAAACGGCTGACTTATCTAAGGTTTTAGATTTTTTGGTACTTGAACCTTTCTTGCCAGGTCTAGCTGATTTTTTATGTTTTTGTTTTTGCTGGAAAAATTCCAGCATTTTTCGTTTTAATTCATTTAATTGATTTTGCATGGACTTCCTCACTCTATCTATTATACCACAAAAGGGAAACTTTCAATAAAATAGCCACTTTCTTCCCTATTCTGCTAGGCTATTGCCCAAGTTTGTGATACAATAGGTAGAAACAATAATTTTAAAAAGGAGAAAAGACACATGCACATTTTTGATGAGCTAAAAGAGCGTGGTTTGATTTTTCAAACGACTGATGAAGAAGCTTTGCGTAAAGCCCTAGAAGAAGGTCAAGTTTCTTATTATACTGGCTACGATCCAACTGCTGACAGCCTTCACCTAGGCCATCTTGTCGCAATCTTGACAAGTCGTCGCTTGCAACTAGCAGGTCACAAACCTTATGCGCTCGTTGGCGGTGCTACAGGTCTCATCGGAGATCCGTCCTTCAAAGATGCTGAACGTAGTCTCCAAACAAAAGACACAGTAGATGGCTGGGTCAAGTCTATCCAAGGACAACTTTCTCGTTTTCTTGACTTTGAAAATGGGGAAAACAAGGCTGTCATGGTCAACAACTACGACTGGTTTGGCAGCATCAGCTTCATTGACTTCCTCCGTGATATTGGAAAATACTTCACTGTCAACTACATGATGAGTAAGGAGTCTGTGAAAAAACGGATTGAAACAGGGATTTCTTACACTGAGTTCGCTTACCAAATCATGCAAGGGTACGACTTCTTCGTCCTTAACCAAGACCATAATGTCACTCTTCAAATCGGTGGTTCTGACCAGTGGGGAAATATGACAGCTGGTACCGAATTGCTTCGTCGTAAAGCTGACAAGACTGGACACGTTATCACAGTTCCGCTTATCACAGATGCAACTGGTAAGAAGTTTGGTAAATCAGAAGGAAACGCAGTCTGGCTCAATCCTGAAAAGACCTCTCCATACGAAATGTACCAATTCTGGATGAATGTTATGGACGCTGACGCTGTTCACTTCTTGAAGATCTTTACTTTCTTGTCACTTGATGAGATTGAAGACATTCGTAAACAATTTGAAGCAGCGCCACACGAACGCTTGGCTCAAAAAGTCTTGGCTCGTGAAGTCGTTACACTTGTTCACGGCGAAGAAGCCTACAAAGAAGCCCTCAACATCACTGAGCAGCTCTTTGCAGGAAACATCAAAAACCTTTCTGTTAAAGAACTTAAACAAGGACTTCGTGGTGTGCCAAACTACCAAGTTCAAGCAGACGAAAACCACAATATCGTGGAACTGCTCGTGTCATCTGGTGTGGTTAACTCAAAACGCCAAGCCCGTGAAGATGTCCAAAACGGAGCTATCTACGTCAACGGCGACCGTATCCAAGACCTTGACTATGTCTTGAGTGACGCAGATAAGTTAGAGAATGAACTGACTGTTATCCGTCGTGGAAAGAAAAAATACTTTGTATTAACTTACTAAATTGTTCAACATTTACCTATAAAAAAAGGAGTTACCCTCGAGAAAGGTAACTCCTTTTTGCTGTTAATAGTCCCCACCTATCCCTTAATAGACAGGCTACGCAGTACAATACGTAAGGTTGTTAGATTATGTAAGATAGAAAGATTTGAAGGACTGAGCCAATTAAACAAGCCAAAGCCAATCAAACTACTATTTACGACAACGGTATCTTGAATATTCTTCTTGATGAGTGTTTGCAAAGATGATGATAGCCAATCCAACTCTTGGAAGAAATCCAAACGATTATCTAACAATAAGATATCACTCATCTGCTTAGAAATATCTGCACTCTCATTCATCACCACACCAATATCTGATAGGGTTAGAGCCGCTGAGTCATTCAAGCCATCTCCAACCATCAAAATAGTGTGACCTGCTTTCTGCAGTTCCTCTACTAACTCAAATTTCCCATCAGGTTTCAAGTCTGTATAAACCTGATCAAAGGGCAAATCTTTGACTAATTCCTCTGTCCTAACCAAGGTGTCCCCTGTTGCCAGAATCAATTTTTTCCCTTGTTCCTTAAGTTTCTCCAAGGCTGCTTTTGCTTCTTTTCTCAAAGGAGTATGAATACAGAACATTCCAATCAATTCATTCTGGTAGGCTAAGAATAAGAGATTGTAGTGACTCTTGTACTCTTCAATTAAAGCATTTTGTTCTGAACTGATATGAATCTGCTCATCCTGCATCAAGACATAATTCCCAATAAGAACTGGTTGGCCATCTATATGAGATTTGATCCCCTTGCTTGCGATATATTGGAGTTTCCCATGCATTTCCTCATGTTCAATTCCCTCTATCTCAGCTTGCTTGACGATGGCATTAGCAATAGGATGATAAATGTGTTCCTCAAGACAGGCACTGATTCTGAGAATATCTTCCTCACTATAGTCTCCAAAAGGTAACACCTTTTCAACTATAGGATAACTAGTTGTGATTGTTCCTGTCTTATCAAACAAGAAAGTATCAACTTCCAGATATTTCTCCAGAACATCTCCATCCTTAATCACCATTTCACGGTTCAACCCTTCCTTGATAACTGTCAAATAAGCTACAGGAGTAGAGATTTTCAAAGCGCAGGAGAAATCGACCAATAGGAAAGAAATAGCCTTAGAAAAAGAACCTGTCAATAGGTAAGTCAGCCCAGCCCCCAAGAAATTATATTTGACGACCTTGTCCGCCATTTTGATGAAATAGCGTTGTTTCGTTTTCTTGTTTTCTTCAGATTTCTTCATCAACTCAATCAGCTGTAAAATACGGCTGTTCATCTGATTATCTGTTACACGAATGCGTAACTCTCCAGTTTCTAATACTGTATTTGCACAAACCAAATCAGACTCTCTTTTTTCAACTGGAAAACTCTCTCCTGTCAAGGAACTTTCGTTGACCATACCTAAACCTGAAACTACTTGCCCATCAAACAGAATTTCATTTCCTTGAGATAAGATCAAGACATCTCCTATTTGAACATCGGAACTCTTGATACTAACAACCGTATCGCCCTGTACTAGGAATACATCGCTCTCTTTTGCAAGAAGACTCTGTTCTAAATCTGTTGCAGTTTTTTTCAAGGACCACTGATCTAAATGATTCCCCAAATCAAGCATAAACATGATATTGCTAGCTGTCTTGGATTGGTTCATAAACAAAGACAATAAAATAGCCGAACAGTCCAAGACTTCCATCGTTAGTTCCTTACGCGCTAGTGTTTGATAGGCTTCTCTAATATAACCCAAAGCCTGATAACAAGTCCATATATAGCGAATAGGATACGGCACAAAACTACGAAAAAGTACACGCTTAACCGCTGCACCTGAAACAATAGAATAAGCACTCTCTTCTCTACGAATGGGAAGAGTCATCAACTCAGAAACTTTCCCTTTATCAATTCTTTTTAAAAAGGCTTCTGCATTATCTAATACAGAAAAGCCTTCTTTTATGCGTAGAGTAAAGTGCTGTTGATCCATGTAAAACTGGATAGACTCAATCCCCTTTTCATCTCTCGCCAAGGAACGAAGATAGTCTTGAATATCCAAGGTAAGTGAAAAAGAAGATGATAGTCGGATATGTTGGTATCCTCTATGTAGCACTTTAAAAGACATATTATTCACCTATAAGGCTATCTAATTGCTCTTCTTTTTTCTCTTGCTCGTACAAATATTTGGCATCTTGCAAGACATCGTCTCCATGTTGCTTCACAACAGAAACAGATGCATCTAGCTCGTCTTTCAACTTGTAAGCCTTAGCCAAAGCTTTAGAATAACCTTTTTTAGCTTCCTTACTTGCTAAGATTTTCAAACCAAGGGTACCAAATGCGACACCACCCAAAAATAATGAAGATTTTTTCGCAACTTTTGCAACGGTTAATACTTCTTTTAACATACTTATTTCCTCCTTATCATTATTATATAGCATTTTGGATATAAAAGCAATTTAATTTTGGTACTTTGAAAAGTAATGATACTACTATTTAATTCTATTACAAATCATCCTAAAGTTGCTTTCATTTGCCTCTTTTGATACACTTAAACTATGAATACAAATCTCAAACCCAAACTTCAGCGTTTTGCTTCTGCGACTGCCTTTGCCTGTCCTATCTGTCAAGAAAATCTGACTCTGCTAGAGAACAGTCTCAAATGTAACAATCGCCATTCTTTTGACTTGGCTAAATTTGGCTATGTCAATCTGGCACCTCAAATCAAGCAATCTACCAACTACGACAAGGAAAACTTTCAAAACCGGCAACAAATCCTAGAAGCCGGCTTTTACCAAGCTATTTTAAATGCTGTATCTGACTTGCTTGCAAGCTCAAAAACTACCACAACAATCTTGGATATTGGCTGTGGCGAAGGTTTCTACTCTCGAAAACTCCAAGAAAGTCACTCTGAAAAAACTTTCTATGCCTTTGACATCTCCAAAGATTCAGTCCAAATCGCTGCCAAGAGCGAACCCAACTGGGCAGTCAATTGGTTCGTTGGTGACTTGGCTCGTCTTCCTATAAAAGACGCCAGCATGGACATTCTGCTTGATATCTTTTCGCCTGCCAACTATGGAGAATTTCGTCGCGTTTTATCCAAAGACGGTATCTTGATAAAGGTTATCCCAACTGAAAATCACCTCAAGGAAATCCGTCAGAAGGTACAAGACCAACTGACAAACAAGGACTATTCCAACCAAGATATCAAAAATCATTTCCAAGAACACTTTACCATCCTATCTAGCCAAACGGCCTCTCTGACTAAGCCTATCACAGCAGAGCAACTTCAAGCCCTGCTCAGTATGACCCCTCTCCTCTTTCACATCGACCAGAGCAAGATTGACTGGAGCCAACTGACAGAGATTACCATTGAAGCAGAGATTCTGGTTGGGAAAGTACTCTAAACTATACTTCCCAAAGGTATAAAACTTACCGAAAATCTTCAATATTACGAAAACGCATAAGAACAGGTGCTCAAAAACCTTAATCTTATGCGTTTTGTTATAGTTTCTATACACATTAAGTGGAAATCTTTGAAACCAGTTCTTTTAATAACCATTGAATACCATATAGTACATTTGCCCCAAATATGATATAGGCCGTATAAATCAAGTATTTCGATTTTTCCCGCCTTAAAGAATAGATCTTGTACAAGATAAACAAATTTAAAATAATAAATAATAGAGACAAAATCTTCCTCCAAAATAAATCCTAAAAGTACACAGTCAAGCATAATTCTAATCTTTATTTTCGATTCGAAATTACAAACTTATCAATGAATAGTAAGTGATATAAGGCAAGTACAGACCCCCAGAAACTACCTCGAAGAGAGATTTCTTGATGATTGAGAGGAAGCAAATCGTGGTTACCTATATAGAGGCAGGTCAAAATAACAAATAGTATCCAAAATAAATCAGTCCATTTATATTTTGAAAAATATTTTTTTAACATAAAAACACCTTCTTTCTTTACTACACTTACATTATATGATAAAATGTAAGTGAATACAAATAAAAAGGAGAAAAGCTCATGAAAACTACTAAATTTTTTGCAGTTGCTATTTCTGCAGGTATCTTAACTCTTAGTCTCGCTTCACCGTCTCTTGCCTTTGCGCAAAGTGTGGCACACCCACCAAAATCTCATGATGCAAGACTCCAGACTAAGCGACTTGTTCTTGAAGAAAGTAAAGTTTATAGTTTACAGGATGTATTCAATTCATCTAATTTAAGTGTTGAAGAACAAGAACAAATTACTAAAGATGTTTTAAACTTCGTTGAAATTGAAGGAAATTCAATGGATAGAACTATTATGAGGACTGTTATACGAAGATTAAGTCCTTCAGAAGTTAAAGAGATAGCACTTTCTAGTGATCCAGCTGGGACTCTAGTAGGAATGCTCCCTGGTATAGGTAATGTGTATTCGGCCTTAAAATATTTATCTGACGATATGTATCTTACAGCGGCTAGAAATGGTTGGGGATTGGAATACGTGATTGCTGTAGATAGAGATAACCCAACATCTACAGGAATAAACTTTTATTGGAACTACGTTAAATAAAATTTAAAGAAATTGCCTTATTCAATTAATATTCCTATAAGAAAGCAGATGATTCCAATGTACAAACTATAATTATCAACTCTTAATATCCAACTTAGTTATGAAAGAATGGTAGGTGATTGTCATGAAAAAATACTAGTTACTCTATTATTTAGTTGTTTAGCATTATTTTGTTTGCCTATTTCTGTAAATGCCGACACTAATAATAATCTTGTCATAAAATTCAATGAACTAACATTTACTTCTGGATTATAATATCCCTAATCCAGAAGTAATCTATTCAAAATCAGGATTCAAAGAAGTCGCAACTGTTCTTGATAGTGATACTGGAAAAGTTGTCGAAACTATCGAACTTATCCCAGATCTTTCTCGCGCTACAGTTACCTCACATACATTAAAAAGAAGTGCAACATTTGCTAGAACTACAGTTCAATTAAGTGTAAACATTGAATTATATAATGAGGGTTCTTTCCGTCAGATTAACTCAGTTCAAGGTTATTACTTAGGAATAACAAATTCTATTACAAACACATATATTGAAGGACAAAACGTTGATGTTTGGTCTCCAAAAGGATACCCCACAACAAGTATAAAGTATGCTTATAATGGTACTTTAACAGCAGCTATAAACAGTAGTGGTTCAGCTCAAGTTAAAGCAGAGTTGTTAGGAGCTGGATTTACATTTGGAGGTACTATTGGAGGTACATCATATTATAGAGTTCCATTTAATCAAAACGGAACTATTAGTCTATACAACTATTAGTCTATACTAACTTAGGAGGTAATCGATATTATGAATGAAAAAAAACGTACATATTTTATTTGTGCAAGTATTATTATTTCATCTATAATTTTAGGACTCTTTATTTATAACGGACTTGACGTTTTGGGTCAATTTATAAACGATGGCCTCAGGGTAATTAATAGTAATAGGTAGTTAATAGAATTTAAATAAAAAAACGGTAATTTAGTGAATGAACTGCACCCCAAAAGTTAGACAGAAAAAATCTAACTTTTGGGGTGTTTTTATTATGAAATTAACTCATGATGATAAAGTTCAGATCTATGAACTTAGAAAACAAGGATATAGCTTAGAGAAGCTTTCAAATAAATTTGGGATAAACAATTCTAATATTAGGTACATGATTAAATTGATTGATCGTTACGGAATAGAGTTCGTCAAAAAAGGAAAAAATCGTTACTATTCTCCTGATTTAAAACAAGAAATGATTCATAAAGTCTTACATGAAGGCTGGACTAAAGATAGAGTTTCTCTTGAATACGGCCTCCCAAGTCGTACGATACTTCTTAATTGACTAGCACAATACAAGAAAAACGGGTATACTATTGTTGAGAAAATAAGAGGGAGAGTACCTAAAATGGGACGTAAGCCAAAAAAGAGACCTGAAGAGAGAACAGAATTAGAACGTCTTCAAGCAGAAAATGAGTACCTGAGAGCGGAGAATGCCATCCTAAAAAAGTTAAGAGAACTCCGATTGAAGGAGGAAAAAGAGAAAGAAGAAAGACAGAAATTGTTCAAGAATTAATGACTGATTTTTCGTTAGATATTCTTCTAAAAGCCATTAAATTAGCTCGTTCGACCTACTACTATCACTTGAAACAGCTAGACAAACTAGATAAGAATCAAGAGCTTAAAGCTGAAATTCAATCCATTTTTATCGAACATAAGGGAAATTATGGTTATCGTCGGATTCATTTAGAACTAAGAAATCGTGGTTATCTGGTAAATCATAAAAGAGTTCAACGCTTGATGAAAGTACTCAA
>NZ_VMLS01000089.1:0-674 GCF_013276805.1 Streptococcus sp. 1449 | reverse complement strand
GTCTACGCCTGCTTGGTCGCTTGCTGCGTCAATGGCTTGGGTAGCTTTGTCTGCTGCTTGCTTAGCTTGAGCTTTCGCTGCTGCTTTTTCTGCATCTGAAAGGTTAGCGTTCGCATCAATCTCTGCTTCTTTTTCTGCAAGCTTAGCTGCTACTGCTTCCTTAGCTTTGTCCTTAGCCACTGGGTTAACTGCTGCTACTGCGGCAATTCCGTCTGCTTGCGCTTTGTCTACGCCTGCTTGGTCGCTTGCTGCATCAATGGCTTGGGTAGCTTTGTCTGCTGCTTGCTTAGCTTGGGCTTTCGCTGCTGCTTTTTCTGCATCTGAAAGGTTAGCGTTCGCATCAATCTCTGCTTCTTTTTCTTTCAGTTTAGCCGCTACTGCTTCCTTAGCTTGGGCTTTAGCTTTGTCCTTAGCCACTGGGTTAACTGCTGCTATTGCGGCAATTCCGTCTGCTTGCGCTTTGTCCACGCCTGCTTGGTCGCTTGCTGCGTCAATAGCTTGGATAGCTTTGTCTGCTGCTTGCTTAGCTTGAGCTTTCGCTGCTGCTTTTTCTGCATCTGAAAGGTTAGCGTTCGCATCAATCTCTGCTTCTTTTTCTGCAAGCTTAGCTGCTAAGTCTGCTTTAGCAGCTTTCTTAACAGCTTCTAAGTCGCCCGGTGTGTGGACGCCTTCAA
>NZ_VMLS01000088.1:0-782 GCF_013276805.1 Streptococcus sp. 1449 | reverse complement strand
CGCTCCCGCTATCTTCTTTATGCAGGGACTCCTAAAGGGGAGAAAGTCAATGAAAAGATTAGCGGACGTCGTTTTGCGCTAACTTCAATTTTTGCAGGACAAGTATACATAGAGTTTATAGCTCCCATGATTTACAAGAACAGCATGACAAGCGATTTCTTTGTGGAGTGGTTCAAAACGCAACTCCTGCCTGCTTTGAAGACACCTCATGTTATTATCATGGACAATGCTAGTTTTTATCCCAAGAACATTTTGGATGAACTCTGCATCCAAGATAAACACTTTTTCTTACCTCTACCGCCTTATTCACCAGATTTGAATCCTATTGAGCAAGCTTGGGCTATCTTGAAAAAGAAAGTAACAGATTTATTAAGGGAAGTCCCAACTATTTTTGAATGTTTGGAACGCTGATAACGAGAAAATTGTCAATGCCCTTAAACTAGCCTATTCTAACGCCAAACTAGAAGTCACTAATAATCTCATCAAACTTATCAAACGCAACGCCTTTGGTTTTCGGAACTTTAAAAACTTCAAAAAAAATGACGAAATTTGCCCTTTCTCGAGATTAGCTTTTCATCAACCCACTACAGTTGACAAAGAGCCGAAAAATGTCTCGCCTCTAATAACACGAGATAGATTATTATTACATAACAAAAAAAGAGGCCTAAACCTCTTAACTAAATTACTCCGCCAGTAGGACTCGAACCTACGACATCATGATTAACAGTCATGCGCTACTACCAACTGAGCTATGGCGGATTAAAGCTAAGCGACTTCCCTAT
>NZ_VMLS01000087.1:1933-3166 GCF_013276805.1 Streptococcus sp. 1449 | reverse complement strand
CACCTTAGGTCCCGACTAACCCAGGGCGGACGAGCCTTCCCCTGGAAACCTTAGTCTTACGGTGGACAGGATTCTCACCTGTCTTTCGCTACTCATACCGGCATTCTCACTTCTATGCGTTCCAGCGCTCCTCACGGTACACCTTCATCACACATAGAACGCTCTCCTACCATACCTATAAAGGTATCCACAGCTTCGGTAAATTGTTTTAGCCCCGGTACATTTTCGGCGCAGGGTCACTCGACTAGTGAGCTATTACGCACTCTTTGAATGAATAGCTGCTTCTAAGCTAACATCCTAGTTGTCTGTGCAACCCCACATCCTTTTCCACTTAACAATTATTTTGGGACCTTAGCTGGTGGTCTGGGCTGTTTCCCTTTCGACTACGGATCTTAGCACTCGCAGTCTGACTGCCGACCATAATTCTTTGGCATTCGGAGTTTATCTGAGATTGGTAATCCGGGATGGACCCCTCACCCAAACAGTGCTCTACCTCCAAGAATCTCTAATGTCGACGCTAGCCCTAAAGCTATTTCGGAGAGAACCAGCTATCTCCAAGTTCGTTTGGAATTTCTCCGCTACCCACAAGTCATCCAAGCACTTTTCAACGTGCCCTGGTTCGGTCCTCCAGTGCGTCTTACCGCACCTTCAACCTGCTCATGGGTAGGTCACATGGTTTCGGGTCTACGTCATGATACTAAGGCGCCCTATTCAGACTCGGTTTCCCTACGGCTCCGTCTCTTCAACTTAACCTCGCATCATAACGTAACTCGCCGGTTCATTCTACAAAAGGCACGCTCTCACCCATTAACGGGCTCGAACTTGTTGTAGGCACACGGTTTCAGGTTCTATTTCACTCCCCTCCCGGGGTGCTTTTCACCTTTCCCTCACGGTACTGGTTCACTATCGGTCACTAGGGAGTATTTAGGGTTGGGAGATGGTCCTCCCAGATTCCGACGGGATTTCACGTGTCCCGCCGTACTCAGGATACTGCTAGGTACAAAGACTATTTTAAATACGAGGCTATTACTCTCTTTGGCTGATCTTCCCAAATCATTCTTCTATAATCTTTGAATCCACATTGCAGTCCTACAACCCCGAAGAGTAAACTCTTCGGTTTGCCCTTCTGCCGTTTCGCTCGCCGCTACTAAGGCAATCGCTTTTGCTTTCTCTTCCTGCAGCTACTTAGATGTTTCAGTTCACTGCGTCTTCCTCCTCACATCCTTAACAGAT
>NZ_VMLS01000086.1:1691-2078 GCF_013276805.1 Streptococcus sp. 1449 | reverse complement strand
ATATAGTAGATTGAAACTATAATAGTACACCTCTACTTCTAAAACATTGTTAGAAATCGGTTTGACTGTCCTGATCGATTTGTCCTATTCTTATTTCATTTTATAGTCATTTAGTTTTAAAAAGCATTCCAAACATTCAAAAATAGTTGGAACTTCCCTTAATAAATCCGTCACTTTCTTTTTCAAGATAGCCCATGCTTGCTCAATAGGATTCAAATCTGGTGAATAAGGTGGTAGAGGTAAGAAAAAGTGTTTATCTTGGATGCAGAGTTCATCCAAAATGTTCTTGGGATCAAAACTAGCATTGTCCATGATAATAACACGAGGTGTCTTCAAAGCATGTAGAAGTTGCGTTTTGAATCACTCCCCAAAGAAATCGCTTGTCAT
>NZ_VMLS01000086.1:0-1582 GCF_013276805.1 Streptococcus sp. 1449 | reverse complement strand
CTGCATAAGGACGAGGGAGCGCTATTGTATAATAGATTGAAACTAGAATAGTACACCTCTACTTCTAAAACATTGTTAGAAATCTATTTGACTGTCCTGATTGATTCATCCTGTTCTTATCTCATTTCACTATATTCACCGGTAGTGAATCTCTACAGAGGACTTACACCTCAGATGCACGACATGCCCATCGTATAAAAAAATCTCCTACCCAAGGTAGAAGAATTTTAATCTTATAAAACTTAATCCGTCATGTCCGATACCAAGGTTCGATGCTCCAATGGAATACTGCACATAACTAGCAAGAAAATAAAGCCTGACTGAATCCAGAAGAGAGCCAAGTCAAAAATTCCGTGCACAGCAACCACTGTAAGGAAAGATAGATAAAGGCCGATAATCGGACGTTTCCCCGACTCCTGACTCATATCCATCATCAAGCGAACAGGAGCAACAGAAGACAAAACTAATAAAATAGTCCCCACAATTCCGTAACTCAGAATCGTATCAATATAAAGGCTATGAGCATGTTCATGATAAGGAGCATGTATCCGAGGATACGAGTGCATGTAGGTCAATGGCCCCTCACCCCAAAAAGGATTTTGCTTAAACAAGGCCATCCCAGCATCCCAAATAGAAATTCGTTCTTCCATAGAAGAATCTAAAGTCCCCATCCGAACTCCCAAATCACTGGAAAAGAGGAAGCTCAAGCCAATCGCAAATACCCCAATACTAAGCCAAAAGGCCTTCCAGTTTTTAATAGTCGTAAAGAGATAGATGATTGCTCCAGCGATAATAGCAGGAAAGGCAGTTCGATTTTGCGTAAAGTTCAATCCAAAGAGATTAACAAAGCCTGCAATCACACAGAATACTTTCAACCAATTCAACTTGGTCGTTGTAAATAGATAGAAAGCAATCATGATACAGAAACAACAAATAATTCCATAATAATTAGGATTAAAGAAGGTCACTTCTGCACGATTCTGATGCCACACCTGCATATTGGGTGAAAGAAAAGCATAGTTGAATTTCTTCACAATTTGGAAATGTTCTAAACTCGCAAAAGCAGCTGACAAGACGCTACCAAACAAGACGAGCTGCAAAATTAATCGAAAGAATTTATGTGATAAAATCGACTGATATTGCAAAAATAAAATAGCAAACAAAAACATTCCTACTGAAGCCACAAGACCCATCCAATTTTGTGCAAGAATGGATATAACAGTACTATAGCCAAGAAAAAGAAGCAGCATCGGATGCTCCCCCATTTTCTGAAGAATACTTTTCATGTCTCCTGTAAAAATCAAACTGATAATATATAAACAGAGTACAACTACAAAAAGATAAAAGGGTAAAAAGATACTTAGGATAATTCCCAATAAAATCAGCTCTTTACTAGACAACCCCTTCAGCTTTTCAATAAAGCCTATTGATTTCAAAATGAATCCTTTCTCTCCAAATCAGCTGATTCAGATAATAGTAAGCTATCCTATATTGTACCACTTTTTTAGCAATTTGAAAACAAAGGAAACGTTTTCCAAAATAAAATGTAATTCGAATGTGATAATTGAAAGTTCTATAATGA
>NZ_VMLS01000085.1:0-2426 GCF_013276805.1 Streptococcus sp. 1449 | reverse complement strand
CTTTAAATACTGTAGAGCCGTTTTTTTCAAAGTCTATTTGAGCCTGTAGCGCTTTGTTTCTAAGTTCTCTCTTGGTTCGCCCTGATATAGTCGTCTTGACTTTCTTACCCGTTACGGTATCGATGCCAAGGTAGACGCTAGAGCGATAGACTATTGAGCCGTCTTTTTTAGTATATTCTGTTATTTTCATGGTTTTACTCCTTTTTCCATCAGCAGGCAAGCAAATTAGAAAAGGTTTTGAAGTTTTACCATGCGAGGAGCTACGAGAATGCCCCTATTTTCGATTTTAATTAGTCAGACGGTAAATAATACCAGAGTAGTAAACAAGGCGGATATGGGGCTTATATTTGTTTTTCTGAATAATATGGTATAATAGTCATGTAACCGCCTGAATCTTTCCCGTTATTTCAGTTCAGGCGATATTAGACAAGTCAGCAGCAGCTAGCTTGTCTTTTTTTGTTGTTTTAAAACTGTTTTTTTCGTATTCTTTCGTAGTCCAGTGACTTTTTGAAGAGGTCAGCTAGTCCAGTTACGTCTTGATTTGCGAGGAGTTCCATATAATGCGCCCTTGAGTCTTTTGGGATGATGATAGGAGCGTTTAGATACTTCATAGCTAGGTACATAAGTAACAGGCGACCGGTACGGCCGTTGCCGTCGCTAAATGGGTGAATCCGTTCAATCTGGATATGGGTATCTGCTAAAATCTCTAAGATTTCTTTTTCATTCTGAGCATGATCTAAGCGATAAGCGGTATTATCAGCCCATTGCGTCATCAGGTAGGGCGTTTCTGCTGGGCTAGCCGTTTGAAATTCCGCCCCGATAATGGCATTTTGAACTTGCTTAAATTGTCCGCGATCGTGTTGCAGTCTATCCACTAATAAGGCGTGAAAATCTTGAACCAGCCCCACAGTAAGGGCTTGATGGTTTGCCAATGAGTCCAAGAGATAAGAAAAGGCTTGTTTATGGTTTTCAATCTCATAAAACTCACGAATACTTTTGCCGTTGCGTGGCAAGGTGCTTTCTAAGATAATGCTGACGGTTTCGGGTAGAGAGATAGTATTCCCTTCGATACCGCTAGAATGGTAGGCCATGCGTACCAGTATATCGTCCAGATAGTTTTGTGAGTAGGTCATAATTCTCCTTTCTATTTGTCAATTTTGCCCATTTTTGCGCTTTAGTCTGTAAAATCGGCTTTCTATTCTTCATTTTCCTCCGTTTTTGCACAATGGACCCATGGGATGGGGTTGCTATTGGCGAATATGGGGGAGTTTTTAATTTTCTCTATATATACTCACGACTTCGCCGATGGTGCGTATATCGTTGCTTTCGTCTAGTTGAATATCAGCACAATCAGGGTTAAGGCTTTCTAAATACCCTTGACGCAGTTTCTTGACGTAGTTAGCGCCGTCTACTTGGAAGATACCGATAGTGTTATAGTCAACTTGAGGTGCATTCTTTATAAAAAGATAGTCGCCGTTTTTTATCTTTGGCTCCATAGAGTTGCCAACGACATAAGCGATAGCGTCATAGTCGTCTGGTATTTCATCAGTATAAAAGCATTTTTCTATGTTTAGGTTATCGTCTTGGGTTATTCCGTTTCCAGCGGTTACAACTCCGATAACAGGGAGCGTCTTGCTTTCCCTGTAGTCGTCCAGACTGATAATATTTTCTGATACTATGTTTTCGTTTTTCTGCTCCAGCAGCTGCTTTTTAAGATAAGTCAAGGCTTTTTCTTGTCTTGGTGGAGTGAGTTGGTCAGCTATGAGCGTGATTTTTTCAACTGTTGAAGTTGATGGAGAAGA
The DNA here is from genome assembly GCF_013276805.1 of Streptococcus sp. 1449. Lineage (NCBI taxonomy): Bacteria > Bacillati > Bacillota > Bacilli > Lactobacillales > Streptococcaceae > Streptococcus > Streptococcus sp. 1449. The sequence continues at coordinate 624 of NZ_VMLS01000085.1, read as the reverse complement.
GTTTTCAACACCTAGCAGGTATTCTACTGATATACCTAAAACATTAGCAAAATCTTGAGCCCTGTTTAGTGGGAATTGTCTGGTTTTATTTAAGTATCTAGACATGGCAGATTTTGCCAACCCTACTCTTCGAGCTAACTCACTAAGAGAAAGGTCTTGTTTGTCTTTTTCTAAGACGATAATATCTATAATTTCACTATTAGAGCGCATTTTACACCCCCCTTTCTTAATTTGATTTTATTATACCACCGTTCCCAAAAAAGTACAAGAACCATGTTAAAAATATTTTTTTGTAAAAAAAATCAAGTTTTGTGTTGACAAATGGGAACGGAAGAGTTATACTTGTTTTGTTCTCTTACGGGAACGACTAAAAAAGAAAGGTGGTAGCTGATGGAATTAAACTTAAGACGAATTAAAGCGGAGCGCATTGCAAAAGGCTATACTCAAGATGTGATAGCCGAAAAAATGGGATGGAAGTCCCGAGCGCCTTACGCAAAAAGAGAAAATGGAATTGTACCATTTGGAGCTGACGAGCTTGCTGAATTTGGTAAAATTCTGGGCTATGGCGTAAATGAATTGGGAATTTTTTTTAATAAAAACGTTCCCGAATAAGAACGGAAGGAG